>JBBRNU010000161.1:0-8166 GCA_038230115.1 Chthonomonadales bacterium
CCCGTTCTACCCTCTTCGACGACGCATTCGCGCCTTGATCTCGGCTTCCGCGCCCTCTTCGGTTGGCTCGTAGAACGGCGCTCCGGTTACGCCATCGGGAAGATATTGCTGCGCGACGTGATGATCGGGAAAATCGTGGGGATACAGATAGCCCTTGCCATGCCCCATCGTCTTGCCGCCGGGATAGTGGCTGTCGCGCAGGGCGAGCGGAACTGGCTTCGCGCCGTTCGTCTTGATTTCCTCCATCGCCCGGCCAATCGCAATCGTGGCCGCATTGCTCTTGGGCGCGCTCGCCAGATACGCCACAGCCTGGGCAAGCGTTAATTGCGCTTCCGGCAGCCCGACAAACATCACGGCCTGACAGGTCGCATTGGCGACCACCAGCGCCATCGGGTCGGCGTTGCCGATGTCCTCGCTCGCCAGGATAATAAGCCGCCGCGCAATGAATTTTATATCCTCGCCCGCCAGCAGCATCTTCGCCAGCCAGTATAACCCGGCGTCCGGGTCGGAACCGCGCAGGGACTTGATGAACGCCGAAATCGTGTCGAAATGCTCGTCGCCGTCCTTATCGTAACTCAGCTGCCGCGCCTGCGCGCCCTCTTCCGCCAGAGCCAATGGCAGGCGTCGCGCGCCGTCCGCGTCGGGAACTGTCGCCTGCGCCGCCGCTTCCAGCGCGGTCAGCGCGTTGCGGGCGTCGCCCCCGGCGATCTGCGCCAGAAAATCCAGCGCGTCGGCGTCTACCAGGAGGTTCATGCCGCCTAACCCGCGCGCCTCATCCATCAGCGCGCGTTCCAGCAGCGCCCGGATTGCCCCGTCCGAAAGCCGCTCGAAACGAAACAGGCGCGACCGGGAAAGCAGGGCCGCATTCAGCTCGAAATAGGGGTTCTCCGTCGTCGCCCCGATCAGCGCGACGGTTCCATCCTCGACGTGAGGCAGCAGGGCGTCCTGCTGCGCCTTGTTCCATCTGTGAATCTCGTCAATGAACAGGATCGTCTTCCGCCCCAGCTTGCGTTTGCGCTCTTTGGCGGTCTGGATCACCTTCCGAATATCCGCAACCCCGCTCGTGACCGCGCTGTAACTTTCAAAATGCGCGTGCGTCGTCTGCGCGATGACCTGCGCGAGCGTGGATTTGCCGGTTCCGGGCGGCCCCCACAAAATCAGCGACGTCAGCTGATCGCGCTCGATGGCGCGGCGGAGCAGCGTCCCCGGCCCGACAACGGCCTCCTGCCCCGCGAACTCTTCCAGCGTGCGGGGACGCATTCGGGCGGCAAGCGGCGCGTCGGCGTCCGCCCCCGGCGTCCGTCGCTCCCCGGTCTCCCTCTCTTCCGCGCCAAACAACCCGGTCCCCAAATCGTCATCGGGCAGCGCCATTTTCCTTCAACCGCCTTCCTCCGTTTTCAATTCGGCCCCGTCATCGCCCGCGCTTCCTGCACGGTCATGTCCGCGTTGTAAACGGGCGTGCCGGGCTGCTGTCGCCGCCCGCCCTCGCGCAGACCGCCCGTATCCACCGGGCCGAACCCGATCTCGGTAATCAAGTCCGAGACCACGCGCTTGGCTTCCGCATCGTCGCCCGCCAGAAAAATAACGCGGCGCGCGTCGAGCGGCAGGCTGGTATTGCCCTGACGCGCCAGATGCTCGAAGTAAATCGTGTTGAACGCCTTGACGATCCGCGCCCCGGTCAAATACGCCGCCAGCAGTTCGCTCGAAGTTGTTTCGTCGGCGTCGAGTTCGGGGAAACGCCCGTCCCGCTCCGGGTAATAATTGTTGGCATCCACAACGATTTTACCGGAAAAAGCGTCGGCAGGCAGCGTTTTGTATTTGCCCAGAGGAATGGCGATCAGAACCACGTCGCCGAACTTCGCCGCCTCCGCGACCGTCCGCGCCTGCGCCTTCGGGCCAAGTTCTTTCACAACCTCTTGCAGCGTTTCCGGCCCGCGCGAGTTGCTGAGGGCCACGTCATGGCCGGCGGCGACAAACAAGCGCGCCGCGGTCGCTCCGATGCTGCCCGATCCAATAATCCCGATGTTCATGTTCATGTCTCCCCTCATTGCGTCGTTTTCGCTCTCATGTCGTCCACTTGGATTTCACCGCCCGCCCCGCGCAACGCCGCGTCCAGCGAACAAGACGCGGCTTCTGCGCGGAACCTCGAACCTCTCTCAGCGAATGCCTTCCGGGTATGTCGCGAACACTTCCGCATCGTGCGTGGGCAGAATGCGCTTGCCCTCCTCCATTTCCCGCTTCAGCCGCCGCAGGCCGCTCATCACGTCCGCCATGTTATCGACGATTCCGGGGGCCATCTGCTTTTTAACATTGAAGGCGACGTTCATTGCGGCGTCTCCGGCAATAATCGCCGTCCCCGAAGCGGTTTCGATATAAATCGCCTGGTGCGCGGGCGTATGGCCGGGCAGATGCACGGCGCGAACGCCGGGAAACAGTTCGCCTTCGCCGTCCAAAACATCTACCTGTTTCCACAGCGGGTCAATCAGGCGGGCGACGTTGACGCGGTCATAGAACGGCACGGGATAAAAATTAGGAGCCGCCGCGTTCTGAAGCTCACGGCGCTGCACCAAAATACGGGCGTTGGGCAGCAAATAGTCCTGCCCGGCGTGATCCATGTGCAAGTGCGTATGAATCAGGTACCCGATGTCGGCGGGCTTCAGACCATGCTTCGCCAACTGCGCGTCCAGGGTCTGCTCCGGGGAGCGGCGGCATTTCAATCCCTGCCTCTGCGCGGCCTCGTCTACATCACGAAAACTACTGTCTACCAAAATCGGCTTGTCGCCGCCCGTGATCAGCCAGGCTGTCGTCGGCGCCCAGACGGGCTTGCCGCAGTCGGTTTGCCAGACCACGAAACTGTTGTCGAGTTCCAAATCGCCCATGTCCAGGGGAAACACGGCCAATGCCATTTCGATCTCCTTGTCTGTGTCAAATGTCCGTCCGCAAAACCTGGCGAAACGTTGAAAGCCTCCCCTTACCACCGCTGTCGGCTTGCTTGTGTAATAGCATGGCAGTCCGTGCTAACGGGCGTTCATGCCCGAAGCGCAAGCAGACCTTTTTGAAGGGCAAGTCAAGTTTTACGACCGGCCCCGCAAAATCCTACGCGCCGTAAGCCAATTGGTTGCCGGGACGGCCGCAGGAGCGTTCCCCTGCGATTTCGGAAAATCCGTCGCGATTTGACACGCGGGGGGCGTCGTGCTATAATACGAACTGTTTTGCCGGGCGTGTTCGAGTCGCGGAGTGATGTCTGAGTGGTCGAAAGAGCACGATTGGAACTCGTGTAATGGTTAATCCCATTCGAGGGTTCGAATCCCTCTCACTCCGTATCTGTCCCGCGTCGCGCCGGCTTCCCGCTTCTGCAATCGCGCGGCGGATTGTCCGGCTGTGTCTCCAGCGTTCGCTTCGACTTCAATTTTGATTTCGCCGTTATTCGTTATTGAACCGCGCCGCTATCGTCAAGGGAGAGCCTTTGGGCCGTCGTTTTCGCTTCGCCGCCTGCGCCCGCTACGCCGCGCTCGGCTGCGCCTTCCTGGGAGTCTATTTCGGCGGGGCCGGAGCCGCCTTCACCTATCGCCAGCGCGCCGCCCACGCCGCGCCCGACCGCCTGCGTCTGACCGCCCTGTCCGCCCCGACCGCCCAAACCCGCCTGATGGTTTTCGCCCCGCATTGCGACGACGAAACGCTGGGCGGCGCGGGCCTGATCCAGCAGACCCTGCGCGCGGGGGGCGCAGCGCAGGCCGTCATGCTGACCAACGGCGATGGCTTCCGGGCGGCGGTCGAGCGGCAAATGCGCGACCTGCGCCCCGGCCCCGACGATTACATCCGCTTCGCCGCCCTGCGTCAGCAGGAATCCTATCATGCGCTCGGCCTGCTCGGTCTCAAGCCCAAGGACGTTCTCTTCCTCGGCTATCCCGACCGGGGGCTGATGGCGCTCTGGGACGCGCATTGGTCGCCCGCGCGGCTCTACACGTCGGTCTGCACGCGCCGCGACCATTCGCCCTACGCCAATGCTTTCCGGCCCGGCGCGCGGTACTGCGGCCAGGATGTCACCGACGATCTGCTGACGACGATGCGCGCCTTCCGGCCCACGCTGATCGCGGTCACGCATCCCGGCGAAGACCACCCCGACCATGCCGCCGCCGCCGCGTTCGTCGCCCACGCCTTGCAGATTTTGCTGGCCGACCCGAAAGATAGCGCCTGGGCCAGCCGGTCGCGCCTTGTCTATTATCTCGTCCATCGCGGCGACTGGCCGGTTCCGCAGGGCGCGCGTCCCGACGACCCGCTGCTGCCCCCGGTCGAAATCGCGCATCTCGACACGCACTGGATGACCCTGCCCCTGACGCCCGACGAGACCGCGCGCAAATTGCGGAGCATCGCGCAGTATCCCTCGCAGGCGGAATTGATGGGCGGCTTCCTGAACGCCTTCGCGCGCCGCAGCGAACTATTCGGCGAAATTCCGACGCCCGTCCTGCCGCGCATCGCCGATCACGCCCAACGGGCCGACACGCGACCGGAAGCCTGGGCCGCCCTTCCCCCCGTCCTGCTCGATCCCCTGCGCGACAACGTGCTGCGCGATTTACAGGGCGGCGGCGACATCCGCGCTCTCTACGCCTGCCGTGACCGCGATACGCTGTATTTACGGCTCGACACGCGCCAGCCGGTCAGCCGCCGCTTCGAATACACGCTGCGCCTGCGGGCGTTCGGGCCAAACGGCGTGACCGCCAACGAAACCTGCGCGATAACCGTTCGTCCTGGCGACGCGACGGATGGGGGCGGCGTTTCGGTCGCCGCGGATGGGCGCTCGCTCGCCGTCGCCATCCCCTGGCGGCTCCTGACGCGCACAGGCGAATCGAACGGCTCCGAACCCTCCGGCCCGGCAAATCTATCCGCCCCGTCCCGTCTCTCCATGCTGGCCCTCAGCGCCGAAACCCATCTGGCAGGCGTAGAAATAGACAAGACCGGCGTGCGCTTCCTGAAACTTTCCGACGCTTCGAGCGAGGCCAGCGCTGCACGATGAGGAAACGGCGCACACGCAGTCATGTTATTGCCGATCTCAGTGTCAACCATGTAGAACGCCTGCCCTCTTATGCGGTCACGCTGTAGATCGCGTTGTCAGTGATTACGGCATAGACTTAATTCTCTGGACGTTCGACAGCGCCGGTGAAATAGAAAGCGGGCAGGCGTTCCTGCAATTGAAAGCCACCGACAATCTGCCTATTATGGCCGATGGGCAGACGATTGCATTTCCCGTGAGCCGCGCCGATCTTGAACTCTGGACGACCGAAACACTGCCCTGTATTCTGGCAGTCTACGACGCCCGAAACGAGCGAGCTTATTGGCTCTACATTCAGTCCTATTTCGAGCGACGCCCGAGATTGACCTGACTACAGCCGGGGCGACGGTAACGGTTCATATTCCGATGACAAATGTCGTGAATGAGGCTGCGATTCAGACCTTTCAACGCTTCAGGCGCCAAGTTCGACAGCAGGCGGAGGGAGTGATTCGGCATGACGAATAAAGACGTGCGTTTCGCGGACTTCGAGTGCGTTCTGCTGCGGTTGGGGTTTCAGCGCAAACCCGCTGTCGGAACCCAATTGTTCTATGAACACACAATCCCGGAGACCTGGATTCTCCTTCCCCGCTATGCGCCGGACGAGAAAGTTCGTCCTTTGCATCTGCTCGCCGCGCGCCGTCTGATTGCGGAACGCGGTCTGCTGGAAGCAAGCGACTTCGACCGCTTGATTGCCGACGCCACGCCCGAATCGAACGCAAAGTGCGCGCCAGACGAACCGGAAGCGCTGCGCGCCGCCGTTCATAGCGCGGCTCCATCTTTGCAAAAGTAAGCCGCAGGTTTTGCAGACGCAACAGGGAATTTCAAGCCGATTTGCGTGGAACGTTCGGCGGAAAACGCCCTGCGAATAGGAATGTGCGGGTTGGGACGAAGGGGATGGCCGTATGCGGCTCGGCATCATGGGCGGCACATTCGACCCGATCCATTTCGGGCATCTGTTCATTGCGGAAGAGGCGCGGGCGCGCTTCCAACTCCATCACGTCCTGTTCGTGCCGAACGGCAGCCCGCCGCATAAGAAGGAATACGCCCTGACGCCCGCGAACCACCGCTATGCGATGACCTTGATCGCCACGCACGGCAATCCGGCGTTCAGCTGCTCGCCCGTCGAACAGCGCCGCGCGGGGCCGTCCTACACGGTCGAGACCCTGGAACTGCTCGGTCAGCAGAACCCCGACGCGGAACTTTTTTATATCACCGGCGTAGACGCGATAGCCGATATTTTGACCTGGAAACGCCACGAGGACGTGGTGCAAATGGCGACCTTCATTGCCGCCACGCGCCCCGGCTTCGATCTGCGAACGCTGGGCGAGCGCCTGCCGCGGCCCTATCAGGAACGCATTTTGCTGCTCGGCTCGACCGCGCTGGGCATCTCCTCGACCGACATTCGCGCCCGGTTGGCGCAAAATCTTCCGGCGCGCTATCTGACGCCCGACGGCGTTTTGGATTACATCCGCAAGCACGATCTGTATGCGCCCGCCCGCCCGTTCATTTCGGGCGACCCGCCGCCATTTACGACCGCAACCGACGAAACCGATAGGAACGCGCCATGAGAATTGACAGTGGAACCGAAACCCTGACCGACGAGGCGACGCTCGCCCGAATGCTGGAAGACGAGGAGAACGAGGAAGCGGAGGACGACGAGGATTACGAGGATGGGGACGAGACCGACGCCGATAGCGAAACCGGCGCGCTTGTTCTTTCCCAATCCGACCTCGCCGATCCCGAAAACGACTTCGACTCCGAGGAAAAGGCGCGGCTGATGGCGGACGCGGCGGACGCGGTGCGCGCCAGCGACATCGCGGTTCTCGACCTGCGCGGCCTGACGATTATCGCCGACTTTTTTCTGTTCGCCACCGGCAAATCCAGCATCCAACTACGCGCGATTGCCGACCGCATCGAGGAACGCCTGCGCGAGCAGGGCTACCGCAAACTGCGGGTCGAAGGGTATCAGGAAGCAACCTGGATTCTGCTGGATTACGGCGATGTCGTGGCCCACATCATGGCCGAAGAGCAGCGCGCTTTCTACAAAATAGAAGACTTCTGGGCCGCCGCCCCGCGCCTGGAACTCGACCTGAACGCTGAAGACTCGTCGCTTGGCGGCGTACCCGGCATGATCACGGCGAACAGCCTGCCGGATTAAGCGCAGTTCAAGCGCGTCAGGTCGGGCGCGATTCAAGCGCGCCTCCGCCTCAGCGCGGGTTTCAATGCGTGTCCCGCTTGACCCGCCGATTGCGACGCGCTTGAACTGCGCTTAATCCGGCGCGGCAGGGGACAGCAGGCAGCCGCAGGAGAGAAAGCGGAGACAGCATGGAAAGGGAAAGCGCCGAACCGACCCGCGCCCTGAACCCGACGGAAATGGCCGCGCGCCCGAACGCGCCGGGCTTGAACCTGCCCGACGCTCCGGCCAGCGCCCGGCCCGCAGCGCCGCTGGAGCCGACGCAGGCGCTGGCCGTTCCGCCCGCTTCGCCGCCCCTGACTGCCGCCGAAAGCCACGTTTCCGCCGACGCGCTGCTGGCCGACGAGACCCGCCGACGCCGCCTCGAATCGGAACTGGCGCGCATGGGCCTGTCGGTGGAAGAGGTGCGCCGCCTGCTGACCGCCGACGCCACCGACACCGACCCTCTCGCCAAAACCGCCGCTCATGCCGCTTCCGCCCCGCCGCCCGTCGCGCTTGCGGGTCGAAGCGCGCCCGCTCCCGTCACGTCCCAATCTCTGCAAAGCGTCGCCGCCGAACGAATGTCGGCCAATCTCGCCGCGCGCGTCAAAGCCCTTGACGCCATTTCGCTGGGTCTGCCGGATTTTCGCGAGTCGTCGCCGGCGGAAACGCGGCAATCGGAAGGATTGCTGCGCGAGGCCAGTATGCTGCGCCGCCGCGAGCGTTTCAAGGAGGCCGAAGCGAAATGCCGCGAAGCCCTCGCCCTGGTTCCCAAAGACGCCGCCGCCCTGGAACTGCTCGGCGACCTGTTTCAAGGCGTGGCGCGCGTTGACGAGGCGCTCGCCGCCTACAAACGGGCGACGCTCGCCGATCCCAGGCGCAGTTCCGCCGAGCGCAAATACGGCGACCTGCTGATGCGCCAGCAGAACTGGAACGTCGCCGA
>JBBRNU010000162.1:0-8159 GCA_038230115.1 Chthonomonadales bacterium
GACGGCCCGGTCACGCCCGAACCGTTCGCGTCGGAACTCGCCGCCTTGCCGTCCGACGAGGCCCGCCTGCAAACCGTCGGGGCGGCGATGGACGCGATTTTCACGCGCGCGGGATTGGCCTGACCGGGGCGGTTTCTGGCGAAAGGGGCCTGGCCCGCTCGGTTCAGCCCCGACCCGCCGCCCGCCAGCGCCAGCGCGCCAGCAAAAGCGAACGCTTCCCTGACGCTTGAAAAGCCGCAAGTCTCGCTCGCGCCAGGTTGATTCGCGAATGGATTCCTGTCGGGGCGGGCGTGGGAGGTAGTGGAGGAGGGGGATGCCGCGAAGCAATTTTCTCAAAACAGGGCGGCTGGCGCTGGGGCTTGCGGGCCTGGCGCCTCTCCTTTCGCCCTCTGCGCCAACGCAGCCCCGCGCAAACGCCGTCAAGTTTGTTCACGATCCCTGCCTCATCAAAGAGGGAAGCGATTATTACGTCTTCTCGACCGGGAAGGGAATTCCCATCCGGCGTTCGCGCGACTTGATCCACTGGGAGGCAATCGGGCAGGTTTTCGCGCAGGACACGCCGGGGTGGGCGCGGGCGGCGGTTCCCAAAAGCGAGATCATCTGGGCGCCCGACATCGCCTATTTTCAAGGCCGATACCATCTGTACTACTCGGTTTCATCGTTCGGGTCGAACCGTTCCGTCATCGGACTGGCGACCAACAAAACGCTGAATCCCCTGAGCACAGATTATTTGTGGCGGGATGAAGGCAAGGCGTTCGAGTCCCAACCGGGCGATGATTACAACGCCATTGACTCCAATGTTCTCCCGCAAGGCAAAGCGCGTCTCGCCTTCGTCTTCGGCTCATTCTGGTCCGGCGTTAAGCTGACGACGGCGGATCAGAAAACCGGGAAGCCCTTGCCCGGCGCTCCGATTCGCGCGCTCGCGCGGCGGTCGTCGCCCGACGCCATCGAAGCCCCCTTTCTCGTCCGGCGAAACGGGTTTTATTACCTGTTTGCGAGTTTTGATTTTTGCTGCCGGGGTGTGCGGAGCGATTACAACCTTCGCGTCGGACGCGCGCGTCATCTGGAAGGGCCCTACGAAGACCGCGCGGGCAAACTGCTGACGGAGGGCGGCGGAACTGTCCTGCTGGCAACGCAGGGACAGGTCATCGGGCCGGGTCACTGCGCCATTTTGAAGGACGGGCGGCGCTGGTGGCTGGCGCACCACTTTTACGATGGGGCGGACAACGGCGTCCCGACGCTCCAAATCCGCCCGCTCGCCTGGGACGCGCAGGGCTGGCCCTCCGCCGGGGAGCCGGTATCAGCGACACCGAAAGTCCCCTGAACGGAGCGGCGGGAAAACGGCAGGACATAGTATGCCAGACAAATGCAAGCGTCGGACGGGCGACGATAAGAACAGAGGAAAATTCATGCTGAAACCATTCATTCCAATGGGTTTGCTGCTATGCGCGTCAGTCGGGGCGCAGGAAAAACCGGCGTACCCGATTGCCGACGGGCCGTTCCAGCCCACGATGGAATCGCTCAAGCAGTATCAATGCCCCGCCTGGTTCCGCGACGCCAAGTTCGGCATCTGGGCGCACTGGGGGCCGCAGGCCGTGCCGATGGATGGCGACTGGTACGCGCGCGGGATGTACGAGCCGGGCAACGGCCATAATACCTACCATCTGGCGCACTACGGCCACCCGTCGGAATTCGGCTACAAAGACATCATCCCGCTGTGGAAAGCGGAGAAGTGGAACCCCGACCGGCTGATGCAGTTGTACAAGAAGGCGGGCGCGAAGTATTTTGTCAGCATGGGAACGCACCACGACAATTTCTTTTTGTGGAAATCCAAACTGCATCGCTGGAACGCCGTCAACATGGGGCCGCATCGGGACGTGGTGGGCGACTGGCAGAAAGCGGCCCAGAAATACGGGCTGCGCTTCGGCGTCTCCGAGCATCTGGGCGCCAGCTTTACGTGGTTCCAGAGCAGCCACCGCGCGGACACGACCGGCCCGAAGGCGGGCGTCCCTTACGATGGCGCAGACCCGAAATACCAAGACCTCTACCATTTCCCTGCGGAACCGGGAGACACAGGCTGGTACAGTAACAACCCGCGCTGGCAGCGGCAGTGGTATGAGGAAATCAAGGAACTGGTGGACAATTATCACCCCGACCTGCTTTACAGCGACGGGGGCGTGCCGTTTGGCAACGAGGTCGGGCGCAGCCTGATCGCCCACTTTTACAACGCCAACGCCGCCCGGCACGGCGGCAGCGTCGAGGCGGTCTATAACTGCAAGCAGACCTCGGAGGGACGCTGGGTCGAGGACGTCGAGCGCGGCATCATGCCAAAAATTGATCCCAATCCCTGGCAGACCGATACATCCATCGGAGACTGGTTCTACAACCGCAATTGGAAATTCCGCCCGGTGAGCTGGGTCGTTCACACGCTTGTGGACAACGTCAGCAAAAACGGCAACCTGCTGCTGAACGTCGTGCAGCGCCCGGACGGCTCGCTCGACCCCGAAGTAGAACAATTGCTCGGACAGATGGCCGCCTGGAGCGCCGTTCACGGCGAGGCCATTTTCGGGTCGCGCCCCTGGCTGGTTTATGGCGAAGGGGCGGTGAAAGCGCGCGGCGGCAGCTTCAAAGAGAACTACACCTACTCCGCCAAAGACATCCGTTTTACCACAAAAGGCGCGACGCTGTACGCCCTCGCGCTGGGCTGGCCCGACAACGGCCAGGTCACGATTCGCTCGCTCGGCAGGCCATCCGGCGAAATCGTCAACCAGATCGCCGACGTCAAACTGCTGGGCTATAAGGGCCGCCTGACCTGGAAGCAGACTGCCGAAGGGCTGACGGTGACGCTGCCCGCGCAAAAGGTTTCGGAACTCACGGTCGGCCTGAAAATCGCCGGGACGAACCTCAAGCCCATGCCGATTGCGGAAGTCGGGGTACGGGTTCCGCCCAACGCTTCCGGCAGCCTGACGCTGCTGGCCGATACCGCAGAACTGCACGGCGACCAAATTCAGGTGGAAGACCACGCGGGAAAAGTCAACGTCGGCTTCTGGAGCAATGGAAGCGACTGGGTTTCCTGGCAGGCGCGCTTCACGAAGGCGGGCGTTTACCAGGCCGGGGCCAGTATCGCCGCGATATCCGCCGGTTCCGCGTTTACCATCGAAGTCGCGGGGCAGCGTCTCGACGGCCTCGCCCCGGATACCGGCGGCTGGAACAAATTCCAGCCCCTTGACCTGGGGCGCGTCGAAATCAAGCAGCCCGGCGAATACACGATCACGGCGCGTCCTCGCGACGCGGCGGCATGGAAAGCCATCAACCTGCGCTCGGTCGTCTTCAAGCCCGTCGAATAGTTGAATAGCGGATCAAAAAAGGCGGGCGCGCGTCATGACGCGCAAGCGTTCAACCGACTTGAAATCAAGCCCCGCCGCGGGCGCGAATCCTGTGGCGAGGCTTGATTGCAGGTCGGTTTTTCGGCGGTTTGGAGAAGCGCAACCTTCGGGAGCGGCGGGCGTCCCTATTTCGGCGGCTTGGTCCGCCTTCACCCCAGACGGCTGAACACTTTGTCGAGCGTGATGGGCAGGTCGCGGACGCGCTTGCCGGTGGCGTGGAAAACGGCGTTGGCGATGGCGGCGGTCGCCCCGGTAATGCGGATTTCGCCGATGCCCTTGGCGCCCAGCGGGTTGACGTGCGGGTCGTCCTCGTCCACCATGATCACCTCGATTTGCGGCACGTCCAGGTTGACGGGAAGCAGGTATTCGCTCAAATCGGCGTTCATGACGCGGCCCAGATGATAGTCGTGGCGCGTTTCTTCCAGCAGAGCCATGCCGATGCCCCAGACCATGCCGCCCAGAAACTGACTGCGGGCTGTCTTGGCGTTCATGATATGCCCCGTCGCGAACGCGCCCACGAACCGGCGCACCCGTATCTCGCCCGATGTCGCGTCCACGCCCACCTCGGCGAACTGCGCCCCGAACGAGTGCATAGCGTACCGCTTTTTCTCGTCGCCGGGTTTCGCCCCGCTTTCAGCCTCCAGCGAGTCCATCTTATTGCGCCGCAGGAGATCACGGTACGTTTCGCCCGTCGTCGGGTTCGCTTTCGAGACCAGCCTGCCGTTTTCTACGTCCACCTGCGCTTCCGTCAGGCCATGCAGGGGCGAGGCGGAATCATTCGTTGCAAGGGCAATCGCTTTGCTGCGAACCGCGAGCGCCGCCATTTTCACCGCCGAGCCGACGCTGGCGACGGTCTGCGAGCCGCCCGAAACCGGCGCGTTCGGAAGTTTTGTATCGCCCCGCTCGAAATGCACTTTCTGCACGGGCAGCCCCAGGTTTTCGGCGGCGATTTGCGTCATCACGGTGTACGTCCCGGTTCCGATGTCGTGCGTGGCGACCTGCGCGCGAGCCGTGCCGTCGGCAAAAATCTGCGCCTTCGCCTGCGATTCGGCGCGGTTCATCGGGTAGGTGGCGGTCGCCATGCCCATGCCGACCAGTCAGTCGCCGTCGCGCATCGCGCGCGGTTTCGGGTCGCGGCGCTGCCAGCCGAAACGCTCCGCGCCCTGCGCGTAGCACTGGCGCAGCGATTTGCTCGACCAGGGAAGTTTCGTGCGCGGGTCTTGCTCGGCGTAATTTCGCAGGCGCAGTTCGATGGGGTCGAGATGGACGGCGTAGGCCAACTCATCCATCGCCGACTCGATGGCGAACGTGCCGGGAGCCTCGCCCGGAGCGCGCATCTGCGTAGGCGTCCCTTTGTTCACGCGCACCAGTTTGTGTGTTACGGTCGCGTTCGGCGCGTCATACAAAATGGCGGTCGCCACGCCCGCTTTTTCGGTAAACTCATCGTAGGGCGAGGTTTGGTTCGTTGTCGCGTGAATTATGGCCGACAGTTTGCCGTCCGCCGACGCGCCCAAGGCGACCCGCTGCAGCGTCTGCGCCCGGTAGCCCACGCTGGTAAACATCTGCTGGCGCGTCAGTTCCAGGCGCACCGGACGCCCGACTTTGCGGGCGGCGACGGCGGCCAGCATGACGTGGGGCCAGACCGAACCCTTGCACCCGAAGCCGCCGCCCAGAAACAACGAAACCGTTCGGACGTTCTCTTTCGGCAGACCCAGGACTTTTGCAACCACGCCCGCCGATCCCTCGACCCACTGCGTGGCGTCGTAAAGCGTGAGGTTCTCGCCCTCCCAGCGCGCAATGGTGGCTGAGGCTTCGATGAGGTTGTGGTTCTCGGTCGGCGTTCGGTACACCTGATCAATCTTGACTGCGGCGTACCGCAGCGCGGTCTCGGCGTCGCCGCGCTTGCTGTCATTGGATTCGCGCCCCGGATCGCTCGGTGCGTGAATAGCGGCGTGCAGCCGTTTCTCCATATCCATCGCGGGCGGATGCGCTTCGTACTTCACCTTCACGCGGGACGCGGCATGACTGGCCTGCGCGAAGGTATCGGCCACGACCAGCCCGAGGTGCTGCCCGTTCCAGTACACGCGGTCGTCCTGCAAGGGAAGCAGCTTCTGGCCCGGCTTGCCGGGGTTCTCCTTCGCAAATTGCTGCGCTTCTTCCGGCTTGGCGTTCACCGGAGCCTGCGGAAACGGCTGCAATTTCGGCATGTTGCGGTGCGTCAGAACGAGGCGCACGCCGGGAAGACTTTCAGCCTCTCTGGTATCTATATCAACGATGCGCCCGGTGGCGATTTCGCTCTGGACGGCGACGGCGTGCAGCGCGTTCGGAACCTCGAATTCGGCAGCGTAGGTGGCCGCTCCGGTCACTTTCAAGCGTCCGTCAATACGATCCAGGGGCTTTCCGACTACGTTTTCCATGTTCTGCTTCCTTAACCGGGGAAATTCTGAGGGTTTCCGAGCGCCGCCGCGTTCAGGACGGTTTCCAGAATTACGTGTCCCGCGCGATTTCATTGCAATTTCACTGGCTCGGCAGCGCAATGAATATCGGCGGCATGGACGGAAGCGAATTCTGCCGCCGCAATGCAATCCGTTTCGTCGCCTTACGGCGGGCGGCACTGGCGACATAAAGTCAGAATTCGCTGCAAAAAGCGCGCAAAAGAAGCGTTTCCTTACGTTTCGTCGGTTTTTTGCGAGATAAGAACTTTTGGCGACGCCTGACGTTTGTAATCAGCGAGGTCGCGTCCTCATCCGGCAGGCGCAATTGCCGCCTGCCAACGGTTCATTGCAGATTTCAGTTTGATTTAAGGAGACGGAAATCATGATGCAAACGACACACCACTTCCTTCTCCTTGCGCTCCTGACCGGTATTGGCGCTCTGGTCAGCCTGACCCTTCCGCCGCGCGCGGCCCCGGTCAAGAGGAGCCATGACGAACCGGGCGAGCGGTAACGAACGCCCGCGTTGGAGAAACCGCTCATTCCCCCTTCCCGCGCGACAGTTCAAGGCGCCCCGACGCATAAACCCGACGCCTGCAAGGCGCTTCGGTTCGAACCGCATGAAAGAACATGCAGACAGCAGACAAAGGAGATTCGATGACATCCAAAAACCTGAAACGCCCAGCTGCGTGGATAGGTCTGAGCAGCGTGCTTGCCCTCGCGATTCCCATGATCCAGCTTACGCCCGTGACGCCTGTGAAAGCCTCCGACCACATCGACTCGCCTACCGTCGGGCAGGACCGCGCGCTCGACATCGGCGATTTGTGGGCCTTCCTCGATCCCAACGACAACAATTACGTCGTGCTGATTATGGATACGCAGGGCTTCATCGTCTCGTCCGAGCATTTCGGGCAGGCCATTTTCGATGAGCGCATCCGCTACCGGTTTGAAATCGAAACCACGGGAGACGCCGCCCCGGATAAGTTTGTTGACGTATATTACTCGAAAGGCGTGGGGCGACTCACTACGCAGACGGCGACCATTGTCCTGCCGAATGGCCGCACTTTTACCGCGCCCACCACGATCGCCACGCAGGAGTACACGGCTCCCGCGCCGGTGATCACGACAGATGCCGCGTCCGGCGTCAGTTTCTTCGGCGGCCTGGCCGCCGACCCGTTCTATCTGGACGACACGGGCGCCAACCGTCTCGTCGCCTCGTCTCTCGCCAATCCGGGGCATCCCAACAAAACCCTGCTGGGCGAGCGCGGCGGGCGCGACACTTACGTGGGCTTCAACCAATTGGTAACGGCCCTGCGCGTGCCGGTGTCGCTGCTCAAGGGCGCTTCCAACATCATTGGCTTCAATGCCGTCACGCAGCGTCAGCGCGTCCAGCTCGTGCGTACCAGCGGCGACGTGGTGGGTTCCGGCCCCTGGATTACGGAAGACCGCGACGGCAATCCGCTGACCAACAACGGCCTGATACCTGCCGCGCGGAAAAACGAATACAACGGAGCCTCCACGCAGGATGATGCAAACGGGCGGTTCCGGGACGACATCATCAAGAGCCTGCGGAACTTCGCCACCGACGACGCGCACATCGCCAAAATCCTGAGCCAGATACAGGTCAGCGGCGACATTCTGCGGCTTGACGTGACGGTTCCGAACTCCGGCGCGCAGGGCGGCGGCAACGCAGCGGGCGGGTTTGGCAACATGGGCGGGCGGCGCCTTCTGGACGACGTGGTGGACAAAACCTTCACCCTGATCAACAACGGCGTTCCGTTGGGCGATAACGTGAATGGCAAACCGACGCCGTTCCGCAACGCGTTCCCCTTCGTGCAAGACCCGTTCCAGCCTTCCGCGCCTGGTACGCCCCTGGATGACGGCACCCGTTTGTAAACCGGCGCTACGGCCAAGCCGCGCCAGAACGCGGAAGGCCGCGAACGCCCGGTCGGCCACGTCGATGGCCGCGCGGATTCGGCGCACCTCCTCCTCATCCTTGGCCACGCGCAGGCGTTCCACGCGGTCGGGGGCGCCCTTCCATTCAACCGCGGGCGTCAGGCCGCGCAGGTGTTCGTGCTCGGCCACGGTGACGGAACCGCTCTCGAACCCGACCAAGCGGAACCCGAGCTTGCCCAGTACGTCGGCGACGGCTTCCGGCAGCTTCCGCGTCGGCTGGCGGATGTGCGTCGGCACGTCGGGACACTCGTCGGCCAGCTCGCCGACGTAGCGCGGATCGCTCACGAGGAGCACGCGATCGCGGCCGACGACGAGAACGCTGCTGTCGCCGGTGAAGCCGGTCAGGTAGGTGACGTTGACGGGATTGCTGACCACGAGGGCGTCA
>JBBRNU010000163.1:0-8090 GCA_038230115.1 Chthonomonadales bacterium
ACGTGATCGTTCTCGCCGTGAAGCCCTACAACGTCGCGCCCGTTCTCGACGAGATCAGCGAGAGCCTGAAACGGGACGCGGGCAAGCCGCTGCCCCTGCTGGTCTGCATTGCTGCAGGCGTGTCGCTCGCCACCATCGAGGCGCACCTGAAAGAGCCGCTCCCGGTCGTGCGCGCCATGCCCAACATTCCGGCCCAGGTCGGCAAGGGCGCCTGCGCGTACTGCCGGGGAACGCACGCCGACGACGCGCACGCGGCGCAGGCGGCGGAGATTTTCCGCTCAGTCGGCATCGCCCTGGAAGTCCCGGAAAACCAGATGGACGGCGTGACCGCGCTTTCCGGCTCCGGCCCGGCCTACGTCTATTTGATGATCGAGGCGCTGGTGGACGGCGGCGTCAAGGTCGGCCTGCCGCGCGAAATAGCCCATCAGTTGGCCGCGCAGACGGTTTTGGGAGCGGCCCAGATGGTCATCGAAACCGGAATGCACCCGGCCCAGCTGCGCGACATGGTGACGACGCCCGCGGGAACTACAATCGAAGCCCTCGCCGCGCTGGAGCATTCCGGCCTGCGCGCCGCCTTGATTGACGCTGTAGGCCGCGCCGCCGCCCGCTCCCGCGAACTGGGATAACCCAATGCGTTGCGAACGCAAAGAGAACAGGAATAAATCCCCGTTCTGAAACGCTAGCCTGCCTGCGCGGGCTAAAGGCGAATTGCCTGCGCTCGCTTCTCCGCATTTTGAAAACGTTTTGGAGAACCGGCCTTGTGCATTGCAGGCCACGAAGGTGGTCTGTGCGTTTCAGAACGGGGATTTATTCCCGTCTGTCCGGCTGTCCCATTCAGAACGGGCATTTGTTCCTGTTCCTCCGAACTAACGACTGAGTAGGCCAACGCCTGCTCTTGCGCTATCCCGCGCCGTAGATGTCGGCGTAGTAGTTCCAGTCGGGATCGGTGGCGAGGCGAATGTAAGCGATTTGTCCGGCGTGGTAAAAGTCCTCGGAAGAGAAGTACGCGATGGCCCGCGCCAGTTTCATCGGCGCTCCCCAAACGGAAACTTCCACGTCGAGCGGCGTGTCGGCATACGCGGCCTGCAAGTGCGCGATCAACTGCGCGAACGAGGCGTCGAGTATTTCACGCTGGCGGGTCAGGTCGCCGCCCGCCTCCGCCAACGCCGTTTGGGAAAGCCCCTCGTAATCCGGTTCGCCGCCCGTCGTCAAGGATTGCAGCGCCGCCCGGTCGTCCACCACCAGATGCGCGAGCGTTTCGCGAACGCTTTTGCACCCAGGGCCGGCTTTCCAATCCCACTGGTCGTCGCGCATCCCATTCATGTGCGCCAGCAGATGCCGCCGCGATCCCTGTAATCCCTCGATCCAGTCCGTCAATGTGAGCGCCATGTCCTTCGTCCCTTTCCTTTTCGTCATTTTGCGTTCCATAAGCCTGTCGTTCGCCCGCTCGTTTCCGGCAAAGTGGATGACTGGCCCATTATAACAAGATTGAAACAGAAAAGCAACGATATACGTCTACTTTTTTTGACATGATCCAGGAGTTTTTGTTTTGGCAAGTCCGATTGTTCAGGAAAATCTCAGTCCCAGTCAGCGGGCGGCGGTGATGCATGATAACGGCCCTGCCGCCGTTTATGCCGGGCCGGGCAGCGGCAAAACCCGCGTCGTGACGCTGCGGGCGGCGCGGCTGGCCCAATGCGGTCAGCGCCTGCTCGTGACGACCTTTACCAACGACGCGACCGAAGAAATGAAAGCGCGGCTGGCCCTGACCGCTGCGCCCGATGGTTCCGGCACGGCCCTGGTCGCCACGATGCACGCGCTTTGCCTGCAAATCTTGCGCGGACAGGGCGTTAAATTCGCCTTGCTGACCGACGAGTTTTTGCGGCGCAATCTGGCCGAAACCGCGCAGGCGGCGGAACTCGAAGGCGGCGTCGCGGGCTTTCTTTCCGCCACGTCCTACCAGAAAAACCTGGGCGTTACCGCAGCGACCTACAAGCCTGACACCTCTTCGGAAGACCGTGACTTCGCCCGCGCCTGGCGTGCGTATGAAAAAGCTAAAAATGAGAAGGGCTTGCGCGAGTTCGACGATCTCATTCTGGATACGGTCGCGCTGCTGGAAGGAGACAAAACCGCCCGGCAGACGTGGGCCGGGCGCTTCACCCACATTATCGTGGACGAGTGTCAGGACATGAACGCCCCGCAGTTCGCCGTCGCCTTCGCGCTCGGACGCGACCACAAAAACGTGATGCTCGTCGGCGACCTGGATCAGTCGCTGTATGCGTTCCGGGGGGCCGACCCGCGCACGTTCACGCACTTCGCCAATCACCCAAGTACGAAAGTCTACGAACTTCGCGAAAATTACCGCTGCACGGAAGCGATTTTGCAGTTCGCCGACAGTCTGATTCGGCAGGATACGGAGCGCCGCGCCCTCGCCTTTCTTTGCACGCGACCGGGTGGCGAGGCCGTGACCTGGCAGCGTTACGCCGACCCGGACGCCGAAGCGCTGGCGGTCGCGACGCAGATTTTGCAGCGGATGCAGGGCGGCGCGCGACCCAGCGAGATGGCCGTGTTGTATCGCACGAACGCGCAAAGCGAGGCCTTCGAGCGGCATTTCGCCGCGCTGGGCATCCCCTACGCGATTCGCGAGGACGGCGACTTTTACGCCCGTCGCGAGGTGCAGGGTTTACTCGCTTATCTCAATTTTTTCGCCGACCCGAACGACCCCGCCCTGACGCCCGCCGCAAACAAGGCGGCGGGCGCGACCGGCAAAGCCAAGCGCGCCAAAAAACAAGTGACCGCGCTCGATGCCGATCCAGCCTTGCCCGCCCCCTCGATCCTCGCCGGGCGAACCGCATACCCGGACGAATGGCTGCTCGCTCTGCTCAACGTGCCGAACCGGAAGCTGTCGCGCATCGTGGGCGCGCAGTTGCGGAACTGGGCCGAGGTTCGGGGACAGCGTATCTGGGACGTGCTGCCGCAGTTTCACGCCGACGATATGAAGACGCACCGCGCCCTGCGCCAGCTGATGCAGGAACTGCGCCGCATCGAAGAGAGGATGCCGGGCGTTCCGCACGCCGGGGACGCCATCCGCATCATGCGCGCGGCGACCGATTTCGACGGCTGGCTGCGCCGGGACGCGGGCGACGACAAGGACAACGACCGCATTCAAAACATCCAGCGAATGCAGGCGGCTGCCGCCCATTATCCCACGATTGGCGGGTATCTGGCCGCTGTCCAGCGGGTGCGGGACGAGGCGGCGCGGCGGCGTTCCGAGCGCGCCCGCCAGCGTCGCGAGCGCGACGAAGTAACGCTGGGAACCGGCCATTCCGCCAAGGGGCTGGAATGGCCGTATGTGTTCGCGGTCGGCTGGTCGGAAGAGCTGCTGCCGCACCGTAAGGCCGACGACATCAACGAGGAGCGGCGCATCGCGTATGTCATCGCCACGCGCGCCCGCGACCGGCTGGCGGTTTCCTCGCCCGACAGCTGGAACGATGCGCCGGTCGCGCCCTCGCGCTTCCTGACCGGCCTCAATCTCGCCGTCCCGCCGCCTCTGCCGGAGTTGGCATCCGCCTTACCGCCCGCCCGCAGCGAATCGGACGCGGAACCGGAAACCGTCGAAACCCTGGGCGGCCTGTTTTCATAGGGCGGCAGATTGGGCGGGAGAAGAAGGAGATTGACAACACGCCCGCTTGTCGAAAAATGCAGGTTGACGAAACCGCCCTCGGACGTGTATAATGAGTTCGCAATCGAGGAAATTTCAAAAGTTGGGCGTCGCATCAGCGAACGCCGAGCTGTGAAAAAGACTTCGAGGCGAAACTGCAGGCGGTTGGCTCAGGGGTAGAGCGCTTCCTTGACACGGAAGAGGTCACAAGTTCAAATCTTGTACCGCCTATATTTTGTGGACAACGAGAGGGGGCCAACCCCTTCTTTCTGCAAAAAGCCCTTTGTTCGGTCTCCGAACAGAGGGCTTTTTTCTTGAACCAGTTTTTTCTTTTCCTGTTCTCCCTCCTTAATGCGAAATGTGAGCGTAACAGCGCGTAGAATATACCTTAATGTGGTATAACTACGTAGTGTGTTTGCTCTTACGGAGAGGCCATGAACAGGATAGAGACGAACAAAGAACCTTTGCTTGACACCGAGGCGGCGGCGCGGCTGCTCAACATCAGCCGCCGAACCCTGGAAGCCTGGGTACGCCAGCGCCGCGTTCCCTATGTCAAATTCGGAACCGCGAAGAACAGCCCGACCCGGTTTCAGCCCGCCGCGCTGCGGGACTGGATCGAGGCGCAGCAGATCATGCCCGCCGCGCCCGCTTCCAAAGCCTCTCCAGGCCAGCAAGCCGAAAACCTGCGCGCTCTGTTCTCGCAGTGGGAAGACGACGACGCCGCCCGCGTCGCGGCGTTGACGCCGGAGCAGCGCGCCGCCGAGGACGCGCAGTGGGACGCCATTCAACGCAATATCGAGCGCAGCCATATCGCCCTGCGCGTTCCCGATGTGACGGCGGGTGAGTAGCGTCCTTTTTCTGGACAGCGGCCCGCTGGGACTGGCGACACAGCGGCCCGGAAAGCCCGGCGCGGCGCGCTGCCGTCAGTGGCTCGTGGACTGCCTCGCGCAGGGGCGAACCATTTACGTGCCGGAGATTGCGGATTATGAAGTTCGACGGGAACTGCAACGGGTTGGCGCGGCGGCAGGCCTCGCCCAGCTGGACGCCCTGAGTCGTCAACTTTGCTATCTACCGCTGACAACGACCGCCATGCGTCTTGCCGCCGAACTCTGGGGGCAGGCGCGAAATAGCGGCTGGGCCACTGCTGACCCGAAGGCGATTGACGGGGATGTCATTTTGGCCGCGCAAGCCCTGACGCTTCTGCCCCGGCCTGCCGCCCTGCTTGTCGCGACAACCAATATCGCGCATCTTGCGCGCTATGTGTCCGCTGATCTGTGGGAAAACATCGTTCCCTGAAGCGCCGGAAGGAAAGAAGACTGCGCGTTTCCGTAAAATTGAACGCGGGCAGGGCAGGCGGCATTTTGAGATTGACAACAACGGTTTGAGATGAAAAATTAGAACTTCCTTGACACGGAAGCGGCCATTCGTTCAAACTGCGCGCCGCTTGCGTTGGGCGGTTCCGCAACGAAACAGTAAATCAGCCACAGTCCCGATTATGGGCGCTGTGGCTGAAATCAAACGCCTCTTTTGCAGCGATGCGGCGCGACCGCCGGGAAGGGCGCAGCATTACGGAAATGCATGGCGCGTCCGACCCTCTTTTCCCTACAGAGACCCAAAACGGTCGTTGGATTGCGTCAGGGCGACTTCAAAAGTCGCCCTGGCCCCCAAATGCCGCCCCGAACAGTCTCAGCGCGGGAACTGAGCGTTCATTCCGCTCCGCAGCGCCGTGCGACTGACGTTTCCGAACGGGACCGGAACGGCCCGGTAGGAAAAGTACGGCCCCTGGAACGTCATGCGGAACACCCGGCTTCCGTCCGCGGCCAGTTCGGTCACCACGGGATTTCCGCCCCAGGACATCACCCAGTCGCCGCCCGAAAGCTTCTGCGCGCTGCCGCAACACCCGGAACCCGACACATCCACGTCTTTCACCTGCTCGACAAACGTGGCAGTCTTGGCGACGGGATCAATGGTGTAGCGCACGGCGCGCGGCGCGCGGTTCTGCTGCGTGCCATTGTCATGGAGGGTGAGCGTTCCATCAGACAATATGCGGGCATAGTGCTGTCCCCCAAAGTTGCTGTAGGCGTCCCCCACAAACGTCAGGCTCTCCGCGCGGGCGACGCCGCCCAGCTTCCAGACGATATTTCCGGTCGCCTTGTCAATACGGATGAGCGCATCGAGGTGGCGCAGCGAGACCACAAAGCCGTCGTTAGTGCCGTCGTTATCGGGTTCGACCGAGTTCATATGATACGGGTCGGCAGGGGAGTTCACCAGGTACTGCGACCACCAGTGCGAAACGGTCTCCGAAATGGCAAGGTGATCCATCGCTGACCAATGCCACACAAGCGACCCGTTGGGCGCGAATTCTTCGATCACGTTGTCAACGACGTTGGCGTTCGCAGGGCCGCCGTAAGGCCGGAGGTCTACCGGCCCGCGATTCACGTCTATGATGTAGATGTAGTCCCCGTTCGGAAGCAGCAGCAATTCGTGATTGTCAATGCTTCCTCCGATGGAACTGTCAGGGGTGAAGGTGCGCGCGAGGGTTCCGTCGAGTTTGCGCTCCTCGCCCGTGCCAAAGCTGATCAAGCCCATGTTGCCGTCCGGCAGAAGCTTGGCGTCCACGGGCGGATTGGCGCTTTTGTACCACCAGATGGGAACGCCGTAGCTATCGGCGATGATGGCGTATTTTCTGCTGGCGGCGCTGAACGAGAGATTCGGCGCGATGACAAAGTACTCCGGCAGCGGCGTTCCCGGACGTTCGGTCTTCCAGGTCGGGAAATCGGTCGGCAGGCAGCGGACGTAATACGTCTTGGAACTCGTAAGCGTATTTACCACGAACGAGAAACTTTGTCCGGGATTGAGGGAAACGCTTGTGGTGAAAGCGAGGTTGCGGAAGGGCTGACCGTCAATCGAAACTTTCATGCTGCGGGGAGCCTTCACAGACACCAGCGTGCGGGGATTGGCGTTGGACGTGACAACATAATCGCTGATATTCGGATCGAAGGCGGGGGAGAGCGTGGGGGACATCGTGATTTGAAGGCCTCCCCCGGTCTGAAGCGACGCCATTTCCAGGCGCGGCGAGGACGACATCGTTCTTGGCCGCTGCGCCGGAGCCGTCAGCAACGCCAGCGTCGCGGCTAAAAGCGCGGCTCCCAGCATCTGTTTCGCGCGGGAGAGGGAGGGGAAACCTCGGCGTCTCTCACTAGTCCTGGCCGGTTGGTTTTGAAACATGAATGGCTCTTCCTTTCGATTCGATGAAAGATGAAAGTAAATAGGAATCAGCGCGGTTTTCCGCAGTCGCCAGTAGAGCATGGGGTCTCGACGCGCCTGACGCTTGCAGGTGGCACAGCGCGCTCTTTTCCATTTAGGGGTGCGAAACGAAACGCGAAGCGTCTTTGCTTTTTCCGCCGCCTCGATTACGACGGGCGAATTATTTGACGCGACGGCGGCGGCGCAGCCAGCCCGCCCCGCTCAGGCCCATCGTCGCAAACACGGTCAGCGAGCCGGGCGCGGGCGTCGGCGTCACCCGAACCCGATACGCCCCGGACGAAGAGTCGTTGTAGGCGGCGTAGGTGGCGTTGTCCTCGCTGTAGATAACGTTCGTTTCTCCGGTGGTGTTAAAATTCCAAGCGTTGGCCTCGTCCCCGGTCTCTTTTTCATACAGGTAGTAGGTCTTCCCCGCCGTCAGCATCGGGTGCAGCGTCGAGGTTAGCGTTTCCGGCGTGAAAGCGGAGCCGAAGGCGGGCAGGCTCGTGAGCGTGAAGGCTTCCAGGGTCGCGCCGGGAATATCGGTCGCGCCGTCCGACAGGAATAGGTGCGCGTCGTTGGTTCCGTCGAAATGCCCGATGGCGACGGTGAGGTCACTGAGCGCGCCGGAGACCGAGGGCGTGAACCCCATGCCCTGGCTGATGGTTCCGAGCGCGGATTTGGGGCCGCTCTGCGTCATCCCGGAGGTCATATCGAACGTGTCGCTGGCGCCAAAATTATCATGGACGATAACTTGTGCAGAAACTGCGGAACCGATAGGCAGCAGGGCGCAGAGCGCGGCGAGGGAAAGCAGGGAACGATGCATCGCAATGTCCTCCTTGGACGCGCCGAAAATGGCGAGTAGAAATAGGGAAGGGCGCAGACCGCGCAATTCAAACAGGGGCGTTATTTGACTGAATGCATATTCCGTGCCAATGTGACCGCTTTTCCGCAGTTTTTGCGCTTTTTTTTTGCCTGCGGGCCAGCGCTACTAAATTTACCAGGTTTTTTCTGACAGAGGTGATAATTCGAAAAACCATCGAGGTTGTGTGCAAGGCGGCGTGCATTCGGTCGAACAGACAAACCAGGTAAAATTCTCACCCCCCCCGCCACCTATTGACGAGGGAATAGGCGCAAAGTTCACGTGATTTGTTTATAAAGTATACAGCGCTGCGGTCTAATCTTTTCT
>JBBRNU010000164.1:0-8081 GCA_038230115.1 Chthonomonadales bacterium
CCCCGGCCCTTCTCCCTGCATGGGAGAAGGGAGCGGAGGTTTTAACCTTTGCCATTGTAGGGAGAAGGGAGAGAAGGCGTAGGGTTAGCGCATTGCAGGCAGGAAAAGAACCTTGCCCCGCGCATCGGCATTGCGGATTAAGCCCGCGCAGGCGGGCTTCGCATTTCAGAACGGGGTTTCAATCCCGTTCTGCCCGCTCGACGCGACTTTCAGAACGGGCCTGAATACCCGGTCGCCAGATTCGCAAGTTCCAACCGCAGGGCGCATGGAAGGTTGCAAGGAGTACGCACATGAACCGAACCCCGATGTTGAGGCGGATGCGCGCCGTCCTGTCTTTGCTGGCGCTAACGGTCGCTCCGGGATGGCCTGGAGTGGCGAACGCACAGGACGCCGGACGCCTGGCCCTGGAAACGCTCGACCTGAGCAAGGTGACGCAGGGCTACGGCGACGCGCACGCCCGCCGCTCCGTAAACGACAACCCCCTCACGATCAAGGGAACCGTGTATTTGACCGGGCTTGGCACGCACGCCGACAGCTCGTTCCTGATTGACCTCAAGGGCGCGGCGACCGCGTTTGAATCGTGGGTCGGCGTTGACGACGAGACGGGCGGCAAAGGCTCGGTCGTATTCGAGATTTACGTGGACGGCAAAAAAGTCGCCGACAGCGGCCTGATGCATGGCGGCGACGCGCCCAAACGCCTGACCGCGCCGCTCACCGGGGCGAAACGGCTCACGCTCAAGGTCACGGATGGCGGCGACGGCGTTTCGTATGATCATGCGGACTGGGCGGGCGCGTTCCTGACCCTGGCGGATGGCGTCGCGGCCAAACCCGAAGCCGCCACCGTTCCCGTCGTCCCGCCGCGCATGACGGTTCCCCCGCTCGACCCCAAACCCGCTATTCACGGCCCGCGCATCACGGGCGCGACGCCGGGCCGTCCATTTCTGTTTCTCATCCCCGCGACCGGAACGCCGCCGCTCACGTTCGCGGCGAAAAACCTGCCCGCCGGGATCACACTCGATAAGACGACCGGCATTCTGTCGGGCGCACTGTTGAAGAACGGTTCAACCGACGCGCAAATCATGGTTCGCAACGCGCAGGGCCGCGCCAGCCGCAAACTCACGATTGTCGGCGGCGTCCGCCAATTGTCCCTGACGCCGCCAATGGGGTGGAATAGCTGGAACTGCTGGGCGGGCGCGGTGGACGACGCCAAAACGCGCCAATCTACGGACGCCATGCTTGCGAGCGGGCTGGCCGCGCACGGCTTTCAGTACATCAACATTGACGATACGTGGGAAGCGCAGCGCGACGCGAAGGGCGAAATCCTGACCAACGCCAAATTCCCGGATATGAAAGCGCTGTCGGATTATGTACACGGCAAGGGGCTGAAAATCGGCATTTACTCCTCGCCCGGCCCCAAAACCTGCGGCGGGTACGAAGCCAGCTACCAGCACGAGGAGCAGGACGCGCTGACGTATGCGAAATGGGGCATGGACTACCTCAAGTACGATTGGTGTTCGTATAGCGACATCGCCAAAAATCCCGACCTGGACGCCATGAAGCAGCCGTATCGCGTGATGCGCGCCGCCCTCGACAAGACGTCGCGCGACATCGTGTTCAGCCTGTGCCAGTATGGGATGGGCGACGTGTGGCAGTGGGGGCCGGAAGTCGGGGGCAACTGCTGGCGCACGACCGGCGACATCAACGATAGCTGGGGCAGTTTGTACGGCATTTATTCCGCGCAGGACGGGCATGAGAAGCTCGCCGGGCCGGGGCATTGGAACGACCCCGACATGCTGATTGTGGGCCGCGTGGGATGGGGCAACCCGCATCCCAGCCGCCTGACGCCCAACGAGCAAATTCTGCATATTTCGATGTGGTGTCTGCTGGCCTCGCCCCTGCTCATCGGCTGCGACATGGCCCAACTCGACCCCTTCACCATCGCCCTGCTGTCGAACGACGAAGCCCTCGACATCAACCAGGACACGCTCGGCCAACCGGCGGGACGACGCGCAAAGTCCGGCGAGGGGGAAGTGTGGGCGCGGCCTCTCGCGGATGGAACGACGGCGGTCGGCCTGCTCAACAACGGCGTGGAAGAAGAAGACGTGACGGCAAACTGGTCGGATTTGGGCTTGCGAGGCCGTCAGCCCGTCCGCGACCTGTGGCTGCACAAGGACGTGGGCGCGTTCGCCGACAAATACACGGTTCGCGTTCCCGCGCACGGAGCCATCCTGCTCAAGATCGGGAAAGGGAAAGCTCTGTAACGCCTGGCCCCCTCCCAGCGAATTAACCAAACCCCCCGACCCCCTTCCCCCGGGGGGGAGGGGGAGCCAGAACATAAAATTTGCTGGTGAAACGCGCGGTTGGGCGTGTTTGCAGCGCTCCAATTTGCGCCAATTGGTTCGTTGGCGATACAGGAAGAAGCGCCCGGTTCTTGTTTAGGCTCCCCCTTCCCCGGTGGGGAAGGGGGACGGGGGGTCAGGTGAATTGTCTCCCCACCGGGGAAGGGGACGGGGGGTTAGGCGATTGTCTCCCCACCGGGGAAGAGGGCCGGGGGGGGTTAGGCGAATTCGCTTTAGACCGCCATGCCGCCGTCTACCGCCAGGTTGCAGCCGGTGAGGAACGCGGCCTCGTCGGAAGCGAGGTACAGGGCGGCATACGCGACGTCATTGGGCTGGCCGATGCGACCGATGGGCTGACGCGACTCAAAGGCTTTGCGGGCCGCTGCCGGGTCGGGAGCCGTATCAATGCGCTCGCGCAGGGAGGGCGTTTCAATCGTGGCGGGCGTCAGATACACGGCGCGGATTTGCTCCGGGGCATAATCCAGAGCGATGGCGCGCGTCAGAGCCGCGACCCCGCCCTTGGCGGCAGAATAAACCGCCCGGTTCGTCAGGCCCATGACGCCCGCGACCGACGCCATGTTGATGATGACGCCTCCGCCCTGCGCCCGTAAATGTGGCAGACCGTACTTGCAGCCCAGAAACACGCTCGTCAGCGTCGTCGCGATCTGCTCATCCCAGTCCGCTTCGGTCGAATCCTCGACGCGCCCCTGCTTCACGATGCCCGCGTTGTTGAAAATAATATCGAGTTTGCCGAAGGCGGCAATCGCTTCCGCGAACATCCGCTTGACGGCGTCGGGCTGTGATACGTCGGCGGCGACAAAAACCGCCCGCCCGCCCGCGTCGGTAATCGCCTGCACGGTCTCGCGCCCGGTCGCCTCGTTGCGATCTACCACGACGACGGACGCGCCCTCCCGCGCGAACAGTTCCGCTGTCGCTCGCCCAATCCCCACGCCCGCGCCCGTAATCAGGGCCGTTTTTCCCGCCAGTCGCATTGTTGGCTCCTTGTTATTTCAATTCGTTTGCCTGCCCCGTTGAAAGCCTGCCTTGTCGGGCCTATAAAAGACCCGTCTGCGAGCCGTCAGGCTTTGTGCAGGCCTATAAAAGACCCGGCACGGAGGCCTTCGGCGCGCTTCGCTGGGCGTCCTCGCGGACGCAGAGACGTTCGCGCCAATAACGCCAGTAAGTTGCTGCGTTTGGGTTTGAACCACCGAGACACAGAGACACCGAGAGGAGGCAGAGACATTCACCGCAAAACGTTGTTACGTCCGCGAGCATAGCGAAACGTTCATACGATGCTATGTGTCCCGTCCGTGAGGACGGTTGGCGAACTCGTTCGCCTCCCTGCCGGGTCTTTTATAGGCCCGGCGAACGCGACTGACGTTCGCCCCGTCCCCCGCTCCTATTGCCGCGCCACCAGCTGCGCGTACAGAGCCTGTTGCGTCTTGAGCATTTCCATGTACTGCGCGTGGCGGTCGAGGTTGGGCGGGTACGCCTGGCCCAGACGCGCATCCGGCAGGGACGCGCCCGACGTCAGGCCCGCCGCCTCCATCGCGATCAGGGCCGCGCCGCGACTGCTCGCTTCCGCCTCCGCCGCCAGAATCACCGGCTGGCCCAGCGCGTCGGCGAACATCTGCGCCCAGGCGGGCGAATGGGCGAGCGCGTTGCCCGACGCAATGATTTCCTGCGCCTGCGGAAACAGGCCGCGCAACAGTTGCGCCGCCAATCCGAACCGCAGCGCCACCGCTTCCATCGCCGCCCGAAGGATTTCCAGCGGGCTGGTGTCCAGGTTCATGCCGGCAATGGCGGCTCGCGCGTCCGGGTTCCAGCCGATGCTGCGCTCGCCCGCCAGAAACGGCAGAAACGTCAGGCCGTGCGCGCCGGGTTCCATCTGGCTCAATTGGCGCTCCAACTCGTCCGGGGGCGGCAGCTGCAAAGTCTTCGTCATCCAGGCGTAGACAATGCCGCCGTCGCTGAAGGCCGCGCCGATGAGCGGGCGCTGTCCGTCCGCCCGATAGCGCCACAGGCCGGGCGGCAGCGCGGGAACGACATTCGCGGAATGCGGCGTGGCGCGCTCGTCCCACAAGGCCCGGATCGCGCCCGACGTGCCGACGTTGATTGCGAAGCGCGCGGGCGTGACGCAGCCACTGCCGACGTTGCCGCACGCGCCGTCCCCGATGGCGGGAAAAAAGGGCGCGTCGCGCAGGGCGGGCCAGCGGTCGGCGAACTCTTTTTGCAGGCCCGAAACGCGCTCGCTCACGTCCACAATCGGCGCGAGAGTCTCGATGGGAATCGAAATCGTGTCCAGCGTTTCCTGATCCCACGCGCCGCGTTCCTGATGGAACAGGCCCGTGCCGGACGCGATGGACAGCGACACCCACGAGGCTGCGTCGCCGAACAGCCGCCGGTACAAAAACTCGCTCGGCGAGGCCCAGCGCTTCACCTGATAGAACAAATCCGGTTGGGTTTCGCGCAGCCAGACCAGTTTCGCCGGATAGTACGACGGATGAATCACGCAGCCGGTGCGCGCGTGAATGGCGTTCGCGTCGAGATGCGCCCGCAGACGCCGCGCCACGTCGCCGCTGCGCGCGTCCGACCAATTGTAAATCGGCGTCAGCGCCTGCCCCAGCGCGTCCAGCCCGACCAGCGAATGCCAGAACGTCGAGACCCCGACCGCCTTGATCGCGCTCGCCCGGTCGCCCAATTGATGCAAGGCTTGATCCAGGGCGTCGGCGACGTGGCCGAACAGTTCCTCGGCGGGCATTTCCACGCCGCCGTCCGGGGTCGTGTGCATGGCGTAGGGAACCTGCCCGCGCACGTCCGCGATTTCATGCCCGCTCGTTTCCCAGACCAGCACGCGCGTAGAAGACGTGCCAACGTCGAGCGTCAATGTCAAGGGCGTCTCGCTCATAAGGAAATCTCCACGCGCTGCAAATCGGGCTTTTGAACGCGCTCCCGCCCGTCTACGGCAACGACGAAGCCTTCGGCCCGGCTCCAACTCACGTCAATGCGATGCCCGCGCAGGGCAATGTTTTCCGCGCGAAAGCGTTCCAATCCGAACGGCAGCGGGTCAATCACGAACGCGCCCCCCGCTCCCGGCGCAATCTGAACGCCCGCCACGTTTTGCAGCAGTAAATCCACGACCCACGAATGCTGATAGTCGTCCACGCCCCGATACAAAGACGGCGTTCCCGTCAGCGGGTTATAATGCTCAAAGCAGTTGGGACGCTTCGGGTCGCCCTCGAAAAACAGCATTTTGACAAAGCGGCGAATGAAGTCTGCGGCTTTGGGGCGCAGCGTCGGGTCGAGCGTTCGGGCGGCGCGGGCGAGGGCTTCCGCCACGTGCGCGGTCGCCATCGGCCAGGCTCTGCCGTTCCAGGGGCAGTTCATGCGCTTGCCCTTCCAATCGCCCTGCGCGCTGAAACAGGGGTCGTCCTGACTGCTCGCCGGAAGCGGAAACGGCGTTCCGAACGTGGCCGGGTCGTTCAAATGCGCCCAGGCCGATAAATGCGAATTGTCGGCGACGTCGGTCAGGAACGGGTAAAAACCGACGGCGGCTTTGTAAGGCGATTGGGCCAGCGAGCGCGGATGCACGTCCTTGAACAGCCGGGCCGCGCCATCCCACATCAGGACGCGCACGGCTTCGCGCGCGCTTTCGGCCCGCTCATCCCACCAATCCGCGTCTTCGGTCTGCCCCAGTGCGCGGGCGAAGATCGCCAGCGTCCGCTGCAAGGCGTACTGATAACAGGTCGCGTCCACGCCCTTGACTTGAATTGCGCCCCACCAGTCCGCCCCGGCGTCCGCGAACAGATACCGGCTCATGTATTCCTGCCCGGTTTCGCCTTGATCCCGCACATCGTACAGGCCGCTGTGTTCTTTATCGCGCTCCCGGTCGAAATATTCGGCGTAGCGCACCAAACCAGGATACGTCCGTCTCACAAAATCGCGGTCGCCGGTTGCGAGATACGTTCGCAGGGCGACGGTTCCCCAATCCGCGTGATAAAAGCCCCGGTCGCGCCGCGCGAGATACAGATGACCGGGCAGAAGACCGTCGTCGCCGTCCTCGTCGGCGTTGCGCGTCTGGCTGGCGAGAAAGTTTTCCAGCGACCCCATCGCCAGGGCCGGGTCGTGCATCCAGAGCGTTTCGCGAATGTGGGCGGGCGCGGAGTAGGAAATGTGCGCCCGAAACCCGCCGATGCCCTCGAAGACACAGGGGAAAGAAAGCGGGGCCGCGCCGACCCGCACGGTCGAGAGCCGCAGGCCGTACCAGCGATACCAGTAGGCGGTTTCCAAAAACGGGTCGTCGCACTCGAAATACGGAACGGACGCGAAATAGCGCTGCCAGTCGGCGCGGCTTTCGGCCAGGGCGTCGCCCGCCATATCCTGCCCCAGATTGGCGAGCGCGGTCTGCCGGTCGCGCGCGACGGACGCCCCGCAGGTCAGCGTATCGGAATCGCGGGCCGCGATTTCCAGGCCGTAATGCAAGGCGAGATGCAGATGGCCGTCCGGCTTCCACTCCACGCCGGTTTCCATTTCCTGCGCCAGACTGTCCGGCCCGAACTTTTCGGGAAAGAGCGAGGTTTGCCAGAGCGGGGACGTATCCGTCGGCTCGGCCAGATTGACTGTCCACGAGTCCGGCAAGCGACTCCCGCCCAGCGCGACATACAGCCGCACCGCGTCGGGTTCGTTCTTCGCTTTTTCCGCGTTTTCTTCTTTTCCGCCCGTGCGCTCACCCCAGCCCTGCACGTCGGCGGGCGCGGTTCCGGTCTGCTGATAGGGAACGCGGTAACAGAAGTGCAGGCTGTCCAGGTCGCGTTCGACAGCCTCGACGCCCGGCAGGGCGGCGGACGGGTCAGACGCGAAAGCGGACGACACTGCAAGCGGCGACAAGGCCGATGACGTCTCGCGGACGGAAGCCGCCGACGCCACAACCGATGACGCCGCCGACGCTTCAATCGGCGAGGGCGCCGAGGCGCTCGGCGAGGGCGCCGAGGCGCGCTGTGTCTGCAGACTCCACAGGAGAACGTGAAGGCGAACGGGTTCCGGGCGCGCGTTGGTAATCGTCAGGCGGCAGGCAAGCGTGTCCCTGCCGGTCACGACGCGCTCTTCCTGCACCTGCAAACCGGGCTGGCCTTCGATCGTATAAATTTGCGTGAACCGGTCGGGAGTCCAGCGGCGCGTCGCGCGGCGCAGAACGAGCGGGCGGGCGCGGGCGTCCAGGAGCAGCAGGCAGAACAGGCGTTCGAGCGCGATGTCGGCGAAATGCGCCTCGTCCCAGAAGCCGAGCGTATCGAGCCAGCGGGGGAAAGGCGGGGCGTAGACCAGGGCCTGCCCGCCGCCCAGATACCATTTGTCGGGACGTTCGAGGAGGGCGAGCGGGTCGAGGCGGGCGAGCATCAGGTTATCGCCACGTCGGCGGGACGTGAAATTCCGCATCGCCGCCGAGCATTTGAATGAGGTTGGCCTGCCCCGCGTGGTAGGCCATATTTCGCAGGCACATCATCAGCACGTTTTCGCCGCGCATCTCGCCGCGCGGGTGCGAATACACCTTCTGCAAATCGCCGTCACTCAAGCCCTTCATCGTCTCCGCCAGTTCCTGCGCGCTCGCGATCAATTGCGCCTGCGCGTCTTCGGCGTCGGCGAACGCCAGGGTCGGCCTTCCCGAAGCCTGATTCTGCATGGCCTCGCCGCGCAGCAAACTCGCAATGAGCCGATTGACCTGCACGCATTCGCCCGCCTGTTCGA
>JBBRNU010000165.1:0-8050 GCA_038230115.1 Chthonomonadales bacterium
GCTGGAACGCTTGCGAGACCGACTCTGCGAGGCGATTTCCCGTGCCAACGGCATCGTCAGCGCCGAGCAGTACGGCCAATTTCTTTGCGTTCGCACGATGCACAACCGCGCTGTTGATCTCACCGTGTTCAAGCGGTTTCCGTGCGCGGATTTTGTCTGCGATATTCTGCCCGTTACGGCCCGCCAGATCGAAACCCTGCCGAACGCGCTGGTTCTGCAGCACAAGGACAAACGAATCCGCGCCGAACTGACGGTCAGCCTGGATTTGTTCGAGCTGCTGATGCGCTTCACGGAAGGTTATAGGCCCGGCGTTGAGGAGCAGGAGCCGCTTGTCACCGATCTAGCACAATTCCAAAACCGCCTGCTCAACGTTCGCGCCGATGAACTGTTGCTTTTGGAGGGCGGGCGCAATCTGCACCGTGTCCGCCAGATCAACGGCATCATCGAACTCGTCAGGAACGCCAACCCCGATCCCGCCGCCTGAAAGGATGCCCTGGCATGAAGATTAAATTGCCCAAAGATATGGTTGGTACAAAGTATGATCGGTTGTTCACTATCGAAATCAACAACTTCAACCCCGATATGTTGCTGCCAGCTTTGTTCTTTCTTGTCCGTTCAAATGGCAGAGAACGCGGCCCGCAAAATACAGTTGCCAAGGTGACGGTTGCAGAGCGCAGCGCAGCGCTTGCCGGACATAACAAAATACGCGGCCTCCAGGGTGAGGACGAGCAACTCCTACTTGACAAATGGGTACGCAGCAGCCTGATTCAAACCAACCGAACCGGGCGGGGGCGAACGGGAAGTGAGGCGATTACGTTTGTTCGCCCGCTATGCTTCTTGTCCTACAAGCCTGCGCCTGCTATAGTCAGCCGCTTGCGGCAAGCGCACTATTTTCTTTATCATTTGTTTCGAGACTTCCTTGCGCGACAGAACCGCGCAGGCAGTTCAGAACGCAGTTTTGAACGATGTATTTTACAGGCATTCGGACGCGGCGTTGCATTAACAAAAGATAAAGAGTTAAACGGCACTTATGATGGCAGCGAGCCGCTGGATTTGGAAACGCTGCTGCAGCTCTACTACATGGATGGCTTCGCTGCGCCGCGCGAAAGCAATCGGGAGCGGCCCCCATTGCATTCACCCGCCTGTTACCAAGCCGCCAATCTGATCGCCCGTGACTTTTTGGCGTTTCTTGAAATTTATGCCGACAAAATGCCCGCGTCTGTTCTGGCCCGTCACCTTGTTTGCCTGCTTAACTTTGAATTGCTCATTTACACCTTGCGGCTGTTCAAGGCGACAACCGGGCTGGTTCTTCGAAACGAAAAACCGCCGGAATTCAAAAAGGAAAGCGTTACTTTCACGCCGCTGGATCTGTACGTGGATTTGACACAGGAGCGCGGCAGTCGCAGCGACCAACTGGCCTATGCCTGCGTCAACCGTGACTTTGAAAACATAGAAGGTTACTTCCGCGCCTCGCTGACATTGCGTACGCTGGATCGCTACATTGCTGGAAACCCCGATCTTCAGCGTCAATTCAAGGGCAAAGAGGGTGGTGAGTATATTACTGCCCTGAACGAATTGGGAAATCACCCCGATGTTAGCGCTGACGCCCGTCGTGAGCGCTCGGTACTATCTCGACTCTATACCGGTGAGACTGATGAGATTCCGCCCGCCGATATTGCGGCAATCTTGGAAAGCGAGGAATTGGGCACTCTGGCGCAGGTGATTGAAATTCTCGTTTTGGCACAACGGCGAAACGGCATTAACAACCTGATAAATTGGTTTGGTGACGTCGGCGGACTGGATCGAACGGACGGCATTTTGCGCGGAAACACAAAAGGCAAGCGCGTCTGGCGCTATGTGATGGGCGATATGCTACTGGAAACACTTGTGCAACTTGCCGTTATTTCGCCGGATGCCCGCTATCTTAGCGGCAACGGCATCGGCAAAGGCACGGTTCGGCCCGACAGCATCACACTTTCCGCGTTCCTGAAATTTCTGCGTGACCGTTTCGGCCTGCTCATTGACGCGCCGCCCGCCTTCGATGAAAGCGTGGAAGCGACCGCCGCCGCCAAAGATAATTTCGCCTCACTGAAAACCCGGCTTAGGCAAATGGGTCTGTTCCTCGACCTGTCCGACGACTTTAATACTCAGCGCATCTTTCCGCGCTTTTGCGAACCACAAAACGAGTCGCCCGTTTCCTGAGCACCGAACACCTGAAATCACGAAATTACTGAAAGGCTGCACGCGCCCATGACCGCCGTTGATGTTTCCGCCCCAGCATTATCCCGCAAAATCGTCCGGCTTGTCGAAAAACTGGCGAATGAGTTTGCCGATAAGGACGCAGGACACTGCGTTCGCGTGGATTATTTGCGCCCCGACGAGGCCCGAACCGCTTGCCGCTGTCTGCGCGAGCAATCCTTGCGCGGCGTAGACGCTTGGGTTCTCGCGTCCGATACCAGCCGGTCGGTTCCTCCTGATGATCTCAGCCTGTTCGCCGACCGCGCTATCGAATTGCGAAACCGCAAGGACGCCAGTTTGTGCCTGTTCATTCCTGCCGATCTGCTCGATGCGACGGCCAGTTCGCTCGGCAACTCATTCGCGCCTTTTCCCGTCCAAACCTTTCTAAAAACGCTGGCAAACGAACTCCGGGCCGAAATCAAAAACCATCACTCGGAAATTCACCCGCACATCACCGCCGTCCTTAGGCAGTTGCGTGGGCCGGCCGCCGTTACCACGGAACAGGAAATAACCTATCTGTCCACCATGCTGGACGATCCGAAACCCGAAACTGTCGCCGCCGAACTGTGGCGCGTCGGCCTGATCCCTGACTGTTCCAACGCCTATCTGGGCGACGAGACGGAATTTGCTCGCCGATTGGAACTGAACCGTAAATGCGTGGACGCGCTGGCTCGTCCATTGCGTCCACAGTCGAGCGTTTCGGATCGGATTGCCGCCCTGAAATTGCAGCCGAACACGATTCAGGCGAGGTTGGCGCAATTTCTACTTGGCAAGCGGTTACAGTCGGATCGCAGGTGGCTGGAAGAGATCGCCGCTCGCTCCGATGACCTGACGTTCGACCATTGGATATTCCCCGAAGTCGAGACGTCCGATCTGGAAGGGGTCGACGTCGAGCCGTTCGACGCCCGGAGCGGGCTGGAGGATTTGACGACCGGTGAGGTTCCGTTTGCCCGATGCGGCGACAAAGCCAAACTCACTGTCAAGTGGAAGCCGCTGCCACTCAAACCAAACGATGTGGGCGCGTGGCGCGTCGAACTCGTTCCCAACCCGGATAAATATGGACTGGACGAGGCGCTGGGCGTGGATCTGCCCTCCGTCACCGTCAGGGGAACCTCGCGCTCGGCGAAAATACCGCTTGCCATTGACACTGAAACACTGACGATTCGCGAAGTCGTTGCCCGCGTGGTGGCGCTCGACACTAACAATCTGGAGATTTTGACGAGCGAAACCGATGACGAGGGCGAATTCATTCCCGTACAGGCGTTAAGCGTCCCTTTTTATTTGGAGCAGGGTGACGGCCCGGTAGACGAAACGGAGCGGAAGCCACGCCTTAAAACCGAGCGCAGTTTGTACGATGGCTTGCTGACCTATTCGTTCACTGCGAAACGGCCCGATGTTCGTATCGAGCGGCAGGTGGATGATGAGCGCGACCTGCTGTACCTGCCGTTCCTGCTACACAATGATGGCAAAGGTGCGATGTTACAACGTGTCGTCGTGCGGCTTGCCACGCCACCTTTGCTGCGCGATTTGCAAATTCGAACGCTCGACAGCCCCGAAAACGGAGGGCGCTATCAAGCGAAAGTGCGCGGGGCCGACGCGCTGCAATCCGACAAAGTGACGGTCAACGCCCCCTCCATTCCATCCACGCTTGCCGACGTTTGGGAACGGTTCGCCAAAACGCGCAAAGCCACCTTTGATGCCATTCGCAAAAGTCGGCCTGGAACAGCGACCGGAAACGCGCCTACCGTGAAGGAGAACCCTAGTCTGATCCAATCCGCCGACCTGACGCCCGCTCTTTCCAGACTGATTGCCGACTACGCCAAAGCGCATTCCGAACTGCTCGATGCCGCCTACGTCGCCCTCGCACAGCGCGACATTGCCGAAGCCGATGCCGCCGCCCTGCTCGAACTCGATACGCTCGCGCTCGATTTCTCCGAGCCGGGGCGGCGGGCTACCGTGCTGCTGCCGACGCACCCGCTTCGCCTGCTCTGGTACATGGCCTACGCCCGCTGGGTAGAACGAATCGCCGAAGATTTGCGCGAACTGACCCCGAAAGAGCGTAAGGACCGCTTCGATCCTGCCACGTTGGAACGGCTCGCCCCGCTCAATCTGCCCGCGCTTCTTATCCGACAGCCGGACGCGACAGTACATGGCACGTTGGAACACCACGTCGCAACACGCGGAAGCACGGGACGACGCGGCGCGGAAATTTTCGGGGACAACCTCGATCTCTTTCACGGCGTACTGCTGCCCGTCGGCATCGGCGACCCCGGCGCCTTGCTTGGCGAAACCGCCCGTGCCGTCGGCTTCGACGACTTCGGGCCGACTCTGACCGACCTGAAGCCGGAACAGCTTGCCCGTGAAATCAAAGCCTACCTGAATCTGCATCCCTACTTGCAGACCGTGCGCGTCAATGCCGTCAATCCCGGTTCCGGCGCGTTTCTGAAAGCCGCACTCGACGATGCTTTCAAGCCGAAACGCGATGACGACGAGCACACTGCCCCTGCCTTGCGCCTTGATCTGATCACGCATACCGAATCCTCGGCCCAGATACCCGCGGAAGGGTTGGAGGCCATTGCCGGGGAGTGGTTCCGCGCCGGGCAACGCGAGCGCGGCACGTTTCTGCGTCCCGCCCTTCAAATCGCCCGCCGTGCCCTGCCCACCGACTCTGACGCGGCCCGCGCCGTTCTCGAAACCATTCCTGGTGGAGACGCCCACCTCGCCATTTGTCAGGACTATTATAAGCCCGTTTGCACTCTGGACAGCCTGCCGTCGAATGCGAACCGAACCGACGGCTCCGGCCTCGGCGTATCGGATAGCCTCGCACCGCAATCCAGTGCCGCCCTATTCGGCCTGCTGACCCGATTTCAATCGTCGTTTACCGTCCGGGACGGAATCGCCGTATGGACGCGCAAAGTCGCCTTCGCGCCCATCGGTGACGATAAACACCCCATCGACAAACGGTTTTCCGATCTTCTGGTCGATGGTCATGAGTCCTATCTACGACTGTGTGCCTGCTTGCTCGATCCCGCTCACGCCGACGCTGGCCGTGTTCCCGTCCTGCAGCTAGGCGTGACGCCCGAACAGCGCGCCCTCGTGGACAGTTTGCACGGACAGTCCGACTGGGTGTTTACGCTGGATCGGCATTTCGGCGTCGAGTATTACGACAGCCCCCGCGACGTGACGCTGGGTCGTGCCGCCGAACAGTATCTGCTCGATTATTCGCCGGAGTTTCTCGAAGGCCTGGGGCATTGCCTTGTAGCCACTACCGGCTGGCAGGAGGAAGTCGGCGACGTGCTGGGCCGCGCCCTCGAGCATTTGCAGCTTGCCCGCGACCCTGGCAGCGTTCGACTGACGCTCGATCTGCTGAAAACCATTTCCGGGCGGCTTGCGCTCCGGCTCATCGGATTAGAAGAGTCCACGCTCGCGCTCGAAACCGTCAGCCTTGCCGTCGTCGCCAGTTATTTGCACCGGCGGGGCAAACTCCACAACGCCATTCTCGTTCCGTTGGATGCGCATCAGGATCTGTTCCGCGATGCCAAAGCGGCCGAAACGACGGACAGCGCCGGACGCTGTGACCTGATGCTCGTTACCTGGAAGCAGAAACGCATCAATATCGAGTTTATTGAGGTCAAGTATCGCAGCGGCGAAGGCCCGTTTTCGTCCGTGTATGCCGACATTGAAACGCAAACCGGGCTGGCCGAAGACACGATCCGTCGCCGCTTCTTCGCCTGCCCACCCCGGCTTGATGCGCCGATTTTACGCTGCCAGTTCGCTTCGATTTTGCGCTTCTACGCCGAACGCGCCCGCCGTCATGGTCGGATCGCGAACGACGGGCAATACGCCGAGGTTCTGGCAAACCTGGCTCGTTTGGAAGCGGGCGGCATCAAATCGTTGGTGACGCAGCGCACTGGCTATATCGTTGTACCGAATAGCGCCGAGCGAAAAAGCGTCAGGCATGGCGACGTGACAATACACTTTCTCGCGCGACCCCTCATCGAGTCTGACACCGATTTCCAGTGCCGCCCCGTAGCGGAAGAAGAGGAGAGGGGGCGAAAGGGAGAGGGCGAGAAGAACGAACGGGAAACAGACCCGCCTGTGTCAATGAACTCCGCGAACGAAGCATCTGCCGTTCAGAAAAACGAGAGGCCGGGCGAGCCGGAAAACGGTGGATTGCCGGGCGCGTCGGATGTTCTGCCTGCACCCATACCGGACGCCTCGCAACTAACGGTCCCGGAAGCGGACGAAGTAAAAAGCGCAGTGAAGTCTGCGCTTTTCGCCAAGTCTGCCGCCGAGTCACGCGATCTGATCGTGCCGCTTGGATCCGATGTTTATACCGACGCGGAAATTGCCTGGACGGGAAGCGTCAAGGGCAGCCCGCACCTGTTTGTACTTGGCATTCCCGGTCAAGGCAAAAGCTGGACAATCTTACGGCTTGTTGGGGCTGCGGCGCGAGGCGGCGTTTCATCTCTTATCATTGATTTTCACGGGCAATTCGCCGAGGCTGATACACCGCTTGCCGTCGACGCCACGCCTCGCGTTCTGGACGTGTCGCGCGGACTGCCATTTTCGCCGTTGGAAGCAAGCGGATATCGGGGCAGCGGCGCGAACTACTGGAAAACCAACAGCCTCCACGTCAGCGAGATTCTTCAATACGTCTACTCGCTCGGCGATATGCAACGCGATCAGCTCTATGAGGCGATCTCCGGCGCATACCGACAGTCCGGATACGAGGACAACGAGTGGGACGAGGCTGCGCTGCCACTCGATACCCCGCGCATCGCCGACGTATTTAAGCGACTGCAATCCTTGGAAGCCCTCCCCGGAGGGCGCCGCAATACCATTGCCCGCTGCCGCACCCTGTTTGAGTTCAGCCTATTTCAGGACAACGCAGAGGTCGATGAGGGCGGCATAGTCCGTGCTGACGGGGCGAACGGCACCGACGCTTCGCGGTTCGCGTTCACCGACATTCGCCGTCGCACAACCGTCATTGATCTACATTCTGTTGGGGAGGAAACGGTTCAGGCGGCGGCAGGTGCATTCGTACTTCGTAAACTTTACAAAGAGATGTTCCTCTGGGGCGAATCGGATCGCCTGCGCCTGCTAGTCGTATTGGATGAGGCGCACCGCATGGCAAAAGATACCACCCTGCCTCGGCTGATGAAGGAGGGCCGCAAATACGGCATCGCCGTTGTCGTTGCCAGCCAGAGCGCGACCGATTTTCACCCGGAGGTTCTGCAAAACGCCGGGACCAAAATCATGTTTCGCACGAACTACCCGATCTCGAAAAAGGTGTCCGGCTACTTGAAAGCGCCGCGCTTCTTTTCCGACGTAACCGCTCGTCTGGAAGGGCTGGATGTCGGTCACGCACTTGTACAAACTCCCGATATGAAGCAGTGCGCCGAGGTTTCCATGTATCCATACCGCCCTTTCTAAACATCATATAATCATGCCGTCAGGAGGCGTTCGGTGGTTTGTAGATTTCGCCGCCTTCACTCCCGGGGCAGCAGGTTAGATCATAGCTGTAGGCGAGAAGGGTGTTGGACGAGAGACGATTCTTATTGGCGGCAAGGAAGGCTTCTGCCAGTTTATTTAGGGACATTCTGGCCTTTGTCCAAGATAATCTAATATTTGCCCTCCCGAACACAGTTCGGCTATAATCTCAAATGCGACGCTGGACTAGCAAGTCATCGAAGATAATAGCAATTGTCAGGAGGGAAGGCTGGACAGAGACAGTTCGAGGAAAAACAAAATTCACTACCCGACACTTTTTGAAATGAGGCTGTCGCCGGGGTACTCTTGTTCCTACCAC
>JBBRNU010000166.1:0-8050 GCA_038230115.1 Chthonomonadales bacterium
GCCAGCAACACCGGCGTCAACGACCAGGTGGCGGTGCAAGCCGACCAGACCCAGATCGCCAGCGCCATCGCCAGCGTCGAGCGCATCGCCGAGCAGACCCAGTTCGGAACCAAGCGCCTTCTCGACGGCTCGTCCGGTATCTCGGCCTCGGTCGTAGACACCAAAGACATCGCGGGCGTCTTCATCGGCGGCACGTTCGGCGGCGTTTCGACCGTCAACGGAACCGTCGGCATTGCGGTCGCCAGCGTGGCCTCCCGCGCCGAAGTTTCCGGCGCAGCAAGCGCGACGTATGCCAGCATTGACAGCAGCATCTCGACCGTCAGCGGCGGCACCACCGGCGCGGGCGGCACGGTTGTCCTGAACGGCCAAACGATCACGGTTTCGGGCAGCGACTCGGTTCGCACGCTCATCAACAAGATCAACAACCTGTCCGGCTCGACCGGCGTTTCGGCCAACTTCAGCTCGACGGGCGGCGCGGGCTACATCGTGCTGACGCAGCAGAACTACGGCGGCAACTTCAAGATCAACGAGTCGGAAAGCTCGAACCTGCTGGCGGGAACGACCGGCACGATTGTCGCCGGCAACAACGCCACCGTCACCGTGACCGCCCTCGGCCTGGTCAACGGCAACATCACGACCGTCGTTGCGACCTTCTCCGGCGGACGCTCGGCGACCGATAACGGCCTGCGCGTCACGGACACCTACGGCAACTCGATTCTGCTGACGGAAGCCGGAAACGCGGCTTCGGCCACGCTGACCTCGGTCGCGACAGTCACGGCAGGCAGCCTGCAGTTCCAGGTCGGCGGCAACGCCGGACAGACGGTCAACGCCAGCCTGGGCAACATCCGCGCCACCAACCTGGGCAACACGACGGTCGCGGGCAGCAGTCTGGCCCTCGTGGACGTAACGACGGCAACCGGCGCGACCAACGCGATCAATATCCTGGACGAGTCCATTCAGCAGGTCTCGCAGCTGCGCGCCAACCTGGGCGCCTTCCAGAAGAACACGCTGGAAAGCACGGTGCGCTATCTGGGCGTCGGCGTCGAGAACCTCTCGGCCTCGGAAAGCCAGATTCGCGATACCAACGTGGCCGCTGAAGTCGTGAACCTGACCAAGAACCAGATCATCCAGCAGGCGGGTACATCGGTTTTGGCGCAGGCCAACTCCGCGCCGCAGCAGGTGCTGTCGCTCCTGCGGTAAGCCTGACCGCGCTGTGTCTGGCGCTGTCGTTTCGGCGGCAGCCTCCGGTTCGACCTGACACGCCGGGCGTCAAGAATTATTCGCGACGCCCGGTCTCTTTATCTGTCAGCATCTATCAGCGCGGCCCTCCCTCAGACCCTCTATAAAAACTTGATTGAAGGGCGTGTGGTTCGCCCTGTTTTGTAACGCGAGGAGACTAGTATGAGCGGCGGAATTAATTTTGCCGGGCTGACGTCGGGCATTGACACGAACGCAATTATTGAACAATTACTGGCCGTAGACAAGCGGCCCGCCGACCTGCTGACCAACGACATCGCCCGCCTCAATCAGCGGCAGGCGGCCTATGGCACGGTCAGCGCGCAATTGCTCAATTTGCAGGCCGCGTCGTTCAGCCTGAACGCCCTGCGCGCTTTCGACATCGTAACGGCCAGCGTCGCCGACAGCACGGTCATCGGCGTGGACGCGCAAACCGGCGCGCAGACCGGCACGCACACGCTTTCGGTCACGAGCCTGGCGACCGCGCAGAAAGTCAGCAGCGCCGCGCAGACCAGCCAGACCGCGCCGCTCAACTTCAGCGGCCAGATCATCGTCAACGGCAAGGCGGTCAACGTGGCGACCGGCGACAGCCTGCAGACGCTCGCCTCCAACATCAATGCGGCCCAATCCGGCGTCACTGCTTCAATCATTTCGCCCTCGGCCAACCAGTATTATCTCACCTTTGCGAGTACAAATACCGGGGTGCAGAGCAAAATCAGCCTCGCCGATACCGGCAGCGGCGATCTGCTGGGCGCGCTGGGCGTCTTCAGCGCGGGCGGAACCACGTCCAACCGACATCAAATCAGCGCGGGCGTCATCGGCTCCAACCTGTTCGCCGACAGCGCCACCAGCATCGGTACGCTGGAAGGCCAGACCGCGCCCGCCGCCGGAAACGCGCAGATCACGATTGGCGGCGTCACGCAGACCGTCGCGATTGATCTGGGCCACGACTCGCTTTCGGCCATCGCCGCCCGAATCAACACGGCGTTCGGCGGCTCCAACGCTTCGGTCGCGACCGTGACCGATCCCGTCAGCGGAGCCACGCGCCAGCAATTGCAAATCACCGGCGCGACGGCCCTGACCGACGACAAAAACGTGCTGACGAACCTGGGACTGACTCAGCGCAATTATGATACGGGCCGCGAACTAACGCAGGCGCAGGACGCCGTCTTTACCATTGACGGATTAGCCGCCACGCGCGCGACCAACTCGTTTTCGGACGCGGTGACGGGCGTCACGATCTCGCTGGTCAAGCCCGGAACCTCGGACTTCACGGTCGGCAGCGATACCGCCTCCATCAAAACCAACATTGCGGCTTTCGTCACCGCGTTCAATAACGCCGTAGATCAGGTCGGCGCGCTTTCGCAGTACGACGCTTCCAGCGGCAAAACCAGCCCGCTTTTCGGCGACGTGACGTCCCAGAGCATCGTGGACGCGCTGGTTTCCAACGCCAGCGGCAGCATTCCGGGCCTGCCCTCGAACCTCAGTCTGCTTTCCCAGGCGGGCATCACGCTGGATCAGGGCAACCATCTGGTAATTGACGACACCAAACTTTCCAGCGCCCTGGCGACCAATCTGGATGGCGTGGCCCATCTTTTCCGCGCCAACGGAACGCCCAGCGATCCGACCATCCAGTTCGTCTCCTCGACCGGCGACACCCGGCCCAGCGGCGCGGGCGGCTATAATGTCGTCATCACGCAGCCCGCGACGCAGGCCACCTATACCGCCGCCACCGCCCAAACCGGCAATCTGGCGCAAGATGAAGTCCTGACCTTCGGCGGGCCGCTTTTTGGCAGCAGCGCCGTGACCGCGCCGCTTACGGGCGGCAAAACCATCACGCTGCGCGCGGGCAGCAGCCTGGACGACGTGATCTCGCAGATCAACGGCGACGCCAACATCGGCAAGGTCGTTTCGGCTTCCAAAGTCGGCGGCAAACTGCAGCTGGTCTCGAAAAGTTACGGCGCGTCCGCCGAGTTCGCCGTCGTTTCCGGCGTGGGCGACACGGGGAACGGCGACACGGGCGGCATCGGGACGACGGTGCGGGATCAAAAGGGACTGGACGTCGCGGGAACCATCAACGGCGAGTCCGCGACCGGGATCGGCCAGTATCTGACCGGATCACAGCAGGGCGCGGGCGGGACCGGCAAGGGCAGCGCGTTCGGTCTTCAGCTTCGCGTGACGGCCACCGCGCCCACGCCGACCGGGCCGGGCGCAACCATTCCCACTGTCGCGTTCACCAGCGGCATCGCCGATGTCACGCGCAACTACATCAACACGCAAACCGACGTGTATACCGGCGCGCTGTCCACCGCCGTCAACAACCTTCAGGACAATGTGAAAGACATCCAAAGCAGCATTGACGAGATCAACGGCCGCCTGAAAGACGAGGAAAGCACCCTGCGCCTGAAGTTCACGGCGATGGAAACCGCCATCGCCCGCATCAAGGCCAACAGTTCCGGTCTGGCGCAGTTAGCCAAATAGACCCGCGCCTTAGCGCGCTTCTTTCGTTATTCATCCAGCCGTCCATCGAAACCTGAAGAATACAGGGGAAACCCATTCTATGACCTTTGCAAGACCGCAGCCACCGCCCTCCGACCGTTACGCCGACTTGACCGCGCGCGGCAGGGTTCTCGCTTCCAACGGCGAGACCGACGGAGCGACTCGCGCCGCCGTCAACGCCGCGCCGCCCCGTCGCATGGCGTCTGCGCCGGGCCGGGCGCACCAGCAGTATCAGCGCGCTCAGGTCGAGACCGCCAGCCCGATTCGCCTGACCATTATGTTGTTCGAAGGCGCGATCCGTTTTTGCACGCTGGGCCGAGAGGCGATGACCAAAGGCGACCTGGAAACGCAGAACATCAACCTGATCAAAGCCCAGCGCATCGTCACGGAACTCAGCGCGTCGCTGGACCATGAAACCGACCGCGCGCTGACCGATAATCTGAACCGCGTGTACGTTTTTATGCTGGAACAACTCGTTCTGGCGAACCTGCACGACGACCCTGCCCGCGTTGAAGTCGCGCTGACCCATCTGCGCGACCTGCGCGATACGTGGGCCGAAGCGGAGCGGATGACCGCCCAATCCGCCCCCTCAGTGGACGCGCCCCGTCTGGAGAACCGCCATGTCTGAAACCCGTTCCCTGCTGCGTTTGAATCAGCTTGCCAGCGAAATTCAAAACGCCATTTCTCGCGAAGACTATGATCTCGTCTTTCAGGCCGCTTCGCTGCTGGCTCCGGCTCTGAGCCATTGGGAGGCCGAGACCGCCGCGCACGCGCCGGACGCCGCTCTGGAAACGGCTGGCCTTGCGAGCGCCACGCAGCGCGCTTTGCAGGACAGCGAAACCCGCCTGACCGCCGCCAAAACGCGCGTCGGGACGCAAATTCGCCGTGTTCGGCAGGGGCGGCGCGTCGTCTCGCAGGCCCTGACCAGCCGCCGCCTGCCGCCTGCCGGTCTGCAAGTGGATACCGGGCGATAAAGGGCATTTACCTAACCCCCGGCCCCCTTCCCCACTGGGGAGACGCGGTGTAACGCATTTGTCAAGTCTTACGTGACAAAAATCACAGTAAGAATTTGTTGTGACGGTGTACTGTATTACGTTACAATAGCGTGACGGAAAAGTAACATGATAGGGCGATGTTTGCGGAAAGACTAGTTATGGCGAATTTCGGCGATTGGCTTTTCGAGGCCAGGAAAAATGCGCGGCTTTCCCAAGAGGAATTGGCGGAGCGGGCTGGTATTTCCAAAAACTATGTTTCTACGCTTGAGCGCAATCTTCCTAATTACAAAACTGGAGCGCCTCCTCAGCCCTCTCGCAAAGTCGTAGAGGCTATTGCCATCGGGTTGAGCGTTCCCGTTCCAGAAGCCTTTGCAGCAGCTGGCTATACGGTTGATCCCCTTGAGGTCAGCGATGAAGAGATTGGTGACGAGGAAGCCATTGCCTACTATCGCGGCATTCCGCCAAATCTGAAACCAGCGGCGCGGGCGATTCTGAAAACGATGTTCGAGCAATCCGACCGGGCGGAAACCACGCACGGCAAAAAGGCGGAGTAAGACGACCCTTCTACAGCAGGCGGTTCAACGTGGAATACAGGCAGGCAGTGGCGGCGCGCGTAGTCGAGTTGGTCGTGGAAGCCAACGGTGGCAAGTGGCCGGAAAGCATCTGGCAATGGCGGCGTGTCAGTCGGCGCTACGGTGTGCGCTGGAAACTGGTATCGCTCGACATCCTGCCGGAGCCAATTTTGCGGCGCGGCGTTCTCTATCTGCCCCGCCTGCGCCACAAGCCCGCCCTCCTGGAACGGTTCCTGACGCACGAGTTGGCCGAGGCCGTCTTGTGCTGGGAAGGCGAGCCGCCCTACAATCATCCCGGCGATTTCAGCGAGCGGCATGAAATCGCCTGCCTTGTCGAGATTAGCGCGCAAACGCGCTGAAAGTGAAGCCGCCCTTTTCACATTAGCATTAGCCGGAGATTTTACTGTGAAGCGACTCTGCCTCTATTGCGCCCTCTGCGTTTTGATTCCCCTGATGCTGCCAGTCGGCGCGTTCGCGCAAACTTCGTCTCGGCATCCCCGCCACAACGTGCGTAAAGTGTCCGCTCACGCTGTGAGTTTCGAAGACTCTTTGATTGCGGGCCTCGTAAACGCGGGCAAGCGCTGGCTTTCAGGCGCGCGGGAAGATTGGAAAGAACACGTCATCGAATACAAAATGAATTATATGCGTGTGGGCGAGAAACACATCGGCGAAACTTCCTACAACGTTCTCAAAACAAACTCGGCGGTTAGCCCTTATGTTGGCTATTACATTGTAAAGTCGTACCGCCGCAGGACGGCTTATTTTGTGTGGCCGAGTTACGCAGAAGACGCGGAATTCGAGAAAATCTTTTACGATGTTGAAACCGTGAATTTCGCCTACCAGCATGGGAAATGGGTGTATGTGGATGTTGAAAGCAAGGGAACCGAAAAGCCAGATCAAGGCCGTTTTGACCGCTAAGGAGTCGTCGTAATGAAACGGAACTTTCTCGCCCAAATAGTCCCGGCCTTCGCCCAACTGGAAGAGCGATACAAAAAGGCGCTGGCCCGGCGACACGGCTTAACCGTCGCGCAGCGGACCGCCATCGGTTCCGAGGGCGCGCTTGCCCATTGGCCCATGCCCGACGCGAAAGAATAGCATGTCCCGCAAAACCGCCGCGCCCAATCTCGCGGGCTACGTCCGCCTGTCCCGCGACGACCCCGACGCCGCCGAGCCGCTCGCCGTCCGCTTCGCTCTGCGCGCCGGGATCATCAAAGAGCTGGCCCAATCCTACGGCCACGCCCTCGCCGACGCGCAGATACTCATCGAGCAGGAGTCGGGCGGCACGATTGACCATCGTCCGCAGTTCAAAGCGCTGCTGGCGCGCGTCGAGCGCGGCGAGGTGGATTACGTGTACGCCGCCTACCAGGATCGCGTTCTGCGCGGCGACAAAGGCGATGAGCAGCGTATCGAAGACGCTTTCGTGTTGGGCGGCGCGACCCTGCGAACCACCGAGGGCGAGACCGACTTCGCCGACGACAATTACGACCCGCTCCCCTTCGAGGTGCGCGCCCTCATCGCCCGCTACGAGCGCCGGGGCTATATCAAAAAACGCAGGGAAACGAACCGGCAGCGAACCCGGCAAGGCCTGCGCGCCAGCGGCAGCCATCCCTATGGTTACACCTGGGTACGTCCTCGCTACGAAGGCAAGACTCTCCTGGAGCCGGGGCATTTCCGCGTCGTGCCACACGAATTCGCCCTGGTCGAGGAGATGTTTCGCCGGGTCCAGACCGAGTCGCTCTGGACGCTCGCCAAAGACTTTACGGCCCGCTACCACGCGACCGGCGAACCGGCTCCGCCCTCCCAAAACACCGAGCGCAACAGCGTCTGCCGCACCTGGTACGCGCGCACGATCCGCAACATTCTGCTCAACCCGCTCTACGCCGGATACCCGGCCAGCAACAAACAGAAGATGACGCGCAAGGGGAAGCGGATCGATCTGCCGCGCGAGGACTGGGTGTTGTCGGACGAAATCCAGACGTACCTCCATCCCGATCCGCCGCCCGGCCTGGAACAGCATCACTGGCGCGCGACGACCCGCGACGAGCAGACCGACATCGCGCAGCGGCTGCACGACCGCACGTCGCGCGGGGCGGCGCGCACCGTGCGCGATTATCTCGTGACCGGCCTGCTGCATTGCAGCCGCGACACGCCCATGTCCGGGCGCAACGGCGATTACGTGTGCCTGTGTCAAGTCCGCTTCGAGAGCCATCCCAATATGACGCTGAAGGGCTGGCGCGCCCATGCGGTCACGTACCAGGCATTCGAAGCCGCCGTCCTCGCGCTTCCCCAATCTCTGATGGAATCGGCCCCGCCCTCCGTCGACCGCGCCGCCGTGCGCGCTGCGTTCCACACCGCCGAGCGCCGCCTGCAGGACTGCCGCGAAAACGCTTACGACCTGATGACCAACAAGCGCCGCCACGAAACGAATTTTGGCGCCAGCGGTTACGACGCGGCCTGCCAGCGCAACGCCGCGGAAATCGCGGCCCTGACGGAGCGGGTCGCGGAAATGAAGGCGCAGCTAGACGCGCCCGACATCGCTCACATTTTGCCGATCCTGCAGCGCGTCCGCGAAAAGGGCGTTCTGCACTACTGGCAGCGCTGGACGTCGGAAGAGAAGCGGCAAGCCCTTCGTATGGTTATTAAAAAGATGCAGATCGTGTCGCCGGAACAAGCCTGCCGCCACGCCCGGACGCTTCTCATCACTTACGAGGATTGGGTAATTCACTACGCGCAGCCCGCCCCGCCGCC
>JBBRNU010000167.1:0-8025 GCA_038230115.1 Chthonomonadales bacterium
CGCACGACCGTCATTTCGCTATCGAGGTCTTTGCGCGCGATGAACGAATTGACCATGCGGTCGGCTTCCAGATCGAGCGCCCAGTCCAGATTGACGTCGGTCGCCTGAAAGGTCTCGAAATAGTTGGTGCGGTCGAAATACGTGGAGCCGTTCGGACGCGCGCCATGCTCGGTTAGTTCCTGCGGAATGTTCGTGTGATGGGTGGAACCCTTGAACATCAGGTGTTCGAGCAAGTGGGCCATGCCGGTTTCGCCGTAATTTTCATTGCGCGAGCCGACCAGATACGTGACGTTGACCGTCGCGGTCTGTTTGGACGGGTCAGGAAAAAGCAGGATGTGCAGGCCGTTGGCGGGCATTTTGTATTCGGTAATGCCCTCGACGGTCGTGACGCGCTCGATGCCCTCCGGGAGGGCGGCGGCCTGTCCCCGCGCCAGGGAAGGGGGGGCGGCGAGCAGGCCCAGCGCGCCGGTCGCCGCCAGACCCATCAGGGCCGGGACTCGGCGGGGCGCTCGCTTCATAGAACTCATGGTTTACCTCTTTGTGTTGATAATCGCATTTGTGCCGGTCGGGGCGGAACGCCCCTATGCGGTACGGAAAAACGGATGCCGCGCGTTCCATTCGACAGCGCCAGGACGTTTTCCTATGCCGGGAACATTCCGCCCGCTAAATCCGCCTTACGGCAATGAAACAAGCGCTTGCAGCCGGAGATTTCGGCTGCGTTTCCGTACTATGGAAACTAGCGAAGGAGAAACGAGCGATGCAATTACGGACGATACCGATGGGTTTGCTGGCGGCGGGCGCGTTCTGCGCGCTGGCTTCGGGCGCGCAGGCGCAAAATGGGAACGCGACGCCCTATATTTCTACGCTGGGCCAGAAGAAGTTGTCCGCAACCGACCGCAAATTCATGGACGCGGCGGCGGCAGGCGGGCTGGCCGAGGTGCAGCTGGGGCAGATCGCGGCGCGCAAGGGCGTCAGCGACGGCGTGCGCGGATTCGGGCAGCGCATGGTGGAGGACCACACGGCGGCGAACAGTCAGTTGAAGCTGCTGGCCCAAAACAAGGGGTACAACCTGCCGGTCAGCACGATGCCCAAGGATCAGAAGATTCAGGCGCGGCTGTCGCAGATGAGCGGCAAGGCGTTCGACCACGCGTATGTCACCGACATGATCGCCGACCATCGCGAGGACATCGCCGAATTCACGAAAGAGGCGAAAAACGGCAAAGACCCGGATATTCGCAAGTTCGCCGCGACCACGCTGCCAACCCTGCAAATGCACTACGACATGGCGCGGCAGCTCAATGGCAAGAGTCCGTACCCGACGCGCGGAACGAAAATGGGCCGCAGCGGGAAGATGAAGGGAACCGGCGCCGACGCCAAAGTGGACTACAACGGCGCAGAAAACATCCAGCGTCCCTGATGCCGCCCCCCAACAAGCGATCTGCGAACACGCACTCAGCGAAACGGCGCGGCCCGGTTTTACCAACCGGGCCGCGCCGTTTTTGCGTCTGTCCTAGCGGAATTCGTTGCGGGTTCGAGCGGGACTAAATGCGGCGCAGCCGCTTGCGCGCGATCAGGCTCTTGCCTCCCATGCCGACGACCGGGTGAATGACGCTGGGCCGGGAAACGATGTTAATGAGCGTGAACTTTGCGCTGCCGCCATTCTGCACGTACAGGAACTTGCCGTTGACGCTGGTTCCATCCGTGAGTTTGCCGGAAAGCGTGTATCGCTTGGAGCCGTTGACATTCGGATTGGTAAGAACGGCCTTCAGTTCCGTGCCGTACACATTGATTACGCTGCCGTTGAGGGCGTTCAGGTCGCCGTTGACGATTCCGCCGCGAAAGTTCACCACACTGGCGTCATAAGCGAATACCGCCCCGGTAATGCCGCCGCTGATCGTGAGGCGGCTGGAGTCGTACGCGGACAAGGCGTTGCCGACGCTGCCGCCGCTAACGATGACCCGGCTGGTTCCGGCGGCGCTTAAGGAGCCGCCAATGCTGCCGTCGCTCACGCTGACGCGGCTGTCGCCCGCGGCATAGAGCGCGCCGGCGACGCTCCCGCCTCTGACATTGACCCGGCTGCTGTCTTCGGCGTACAGGTCGCCGCCGATGCCGCCGCCGCTGATTGTGACCAGGCTGCTATTGTAGGCGGACAGATCGTAGGCGACATCGCCGCTATCCACAAGGCTGACGGACGGGCTGACGCCGTTGGTTTTGTTGAAGAGGTCATTGAAATTGCCGTAGCCGACATAAGCGTTGCCATTCACGAAGTAGTCAATGGTCGCGTCGCTGGAAAAAAACTTTTGCGCGTTGGCAGTCTGTGTCAGGCCGATCAGCAGGAGCGCGGCAAGCAGGGTGACATGTCGAAGCGTAGAATGTCGGAAGGCGGAGCGGGGCATAACGGCATATCCTTTCGAGGGTTCTATATTGCGTGATATTGCAAGAATTGTGCCAAATCATGGGGGCGATAATTCGCTTCGGGTTCTGCAAAGGACTGCCCGGAAGTTTTTGACGAACCGGGAAGGAAAAAGTGCGCTCACTCCGCTCGCTTCAAAAAAGAAAGGCTATGTCGAAGTGAAACGGAACGGCTCGGCTTGCATCGAAATCAAAGAGGAAAAGACGGCGCGCGCCGCGAAATAACCGCAACATCGCCGCTCTGCCGACCTCAAACCGAACTGCAATTATTCTTGAAACGAAACCGCGTTTATCCCCAACCCGAAGGAGGGTCTTTCCGTTGGCTTACCCGCCCGAATTTTCCGCCGCGCGCCGCCAGTTTCTGCAAGCCTCACTGACCGCGCTGGCCGCTGCGGGACTGCCCGCATGGGCCATCCGCGACGCCCATGCTCTGGGCCGCGAACGCGAATCCGACACGCCGCGTCGGGTCGGCCCGAACGACGTGATTCGCTTTGGCGCGATTGGCGTGGGCGGCAGCAAGGGCGGGTATCAGCAGGGCTTGAACGACACGCGCGCCGCCGCCAGCCACCCCGGCTGCAAGGTTGTGGCCGTGTGCGACGTGGACAGCGTGCATTTGGACGAGGGCGCGCGGGTTTTTGGGCCGGATACCGCCAAATACAAGCATTATCAAGACCTGCTCGCCCGCCACGATATTGACGCCGTTGTGATCGGCACGCCCGACCACTGGCACGCCACGATTGCGACCGCCGCCATGCGCGCCGGGAAAGACGTGTACTGCGAAAAACCGCTCACGCTCACCATTGACGAGGGCAAACGGCTTGTCAAGACGGCGCGCGAAACCGGGCGCGTCTTTCAAGTCGGCAGTCAGCAGCGCTCCGACGCGAAATTCCGCACGGCCTGCGAGCTTGTCCGCAACGGGCGACTGGGCAAAATCAAGAAGGTCACAACACATCTGCCCACCGGCCCGACAGGTGGCCCCTTCGAGATCAAACCGGTTCCCGCCGACTTCGACTGGAACTTGTGGCTCGGCCCCGCCCCGCAAACCGACTATGTTTTCGAGCGCACGCACGGCAATTTCCGCTGGTGGCTAGACTACTCCGGCGGGATGCTGACCGACTGGGGCGCGCATCACAACGACATCGCGCAGTGGGGGTTGGGGCGGGACGGCTCCGGCCCGGCGTCGGTCGAGGCGCTCGCGTCCGGCCCGCGCGTCGGCGTCAACTGCTACACGACCTTCCCCGAATTCGACGTGACTTTTATGTATTCGGACGGCGTGACGCTTTTCTGCACCAACAAGGGCGAAAACGGCGTGGAATTCGAGGGTGAGGGCGGAACGATTTTCGTGTCGCGCGGCGTCCTGCGCGCCAGCGACCAACGCCTGCTCGACGATCCGCTGCCCGCCAATGCTACGCGCCTGTACGTTTCCGATGACCACATGGGCAATTTCATCGCCTGTATGCGCTCGCGCGAGGAGCCGATTTGCGACGTGGAAATCGGACATCGCTCTGTTTCCATCTGCCACCTCGCCAACCTGTCGCTCCGGCTCGGCGGGCGCAAACTGAATTGGGACGCCCGCCGCGAGGAATTCGTCGGCGACAAAGAAGCCAACAGCCTGCTCAAGCGCACGCCGCGCAAAATCGCGTAACGACTGGCTCCTGCGCTCTGTCAACCTAGAACGCCTTCGCAGGGGCAGGGCTTGCACTGAATGCCCCCAACCCGTCGCGTTCCTTATATGTCGCGATACGTCGCGCAGGGCGCTTGAAGCGGCGTAAGGCGCTCGGACGCGACGCGCAGTGGCAGGCAAAGCATTTGGACGCAGAAACTCCGCGAGAAGAACGTGGCGTTCAGGGCAGTCAGGGCAGGGCAAGCCCTGCCCCTACAGGGGGTCGCCCCGATGCTGGCTTGTTTTTAATTCTTACCCGACTACAAATTATTCTTACGAGGCCCGCCATGCTTTCGCCCTTTCGAACCTGCCTGAATACCAGTACGATACGCGGCCAGAAACTGCCGCTCGTCCAATCTGTTGACCTGACCGCCGACGCCGGGTACAACGCGATTGAACCCTGGATTGACGAGATTGACCGGTACGTGGCGGAAGGCGGCGCGCTGCCCGACCTGCGGAAGCGCCTGGAAGACCGGAATCTGGCGGTCGCCAGCGCCATCGGCTTTTTCGACTGGATTGTCAACGACGACGCGCAGCGCGCGAAGGGACTGGAAGAGGCGCGGCGCAATTTCGACCTAGTGGCGCAGCTAGGCGGCAAGCATCTGGCCGCGCCGCCGATGGGCGCGACCGACCAGCCCGATTTCGATCTGGCGCGGGCGGCGGAACGCTATGCCGCGCTGTTCGATCTGGGCGCGCAATTCGGCGTCACGCCCCTGGTCGAAGTCTGGGGCTTCTCGCAATTCCTGAACCGACTTGGGCAGGCCGCGTACATCGCCCTTGAAAGCGGTCGCCCGAACGCCCGCATTCTGGCCGACGTTTATCATCTGCATCGGGGCGGTTCGGGCCACGCCGGATTGTCCCTGCTGCAGGGCGCGGCCCTGCCGGTCTTTCATGTCAACGACTACCCGGCGGAACCCGCCTGGAACAAACTCGCCGACAGCGACCGCGTGTATCCCGGCGACGGCGCGGCTCCGCTGCGCGCCATTTTCCAGACTTTGCAGGCCATAGGTTTCGACGGCTATCTCTCCCTCGAACTTTTCAATGAGAGCTATTGGCGGCAGGATGCGGCGACGGTGGCGCAAACCGGGCTGGCGAAATTGCGCGCCGCCATCGAAGGCGTTTAGTCCGCTTTATTGAGAGTGAAAAGAGGAGCGGCGGAGCGGCATGGACGATGCGATTACGGCGCGGGTGGAAAAACTCCGGGCGGCGCTGGACGATCCGCACGTTTCGGTGCGCTGGAACGCCAGCCGGGATTTGGCGAAACTGGGAGCGGCGGCGCGTTCGGCCCTGCCCGCCCTCGAAGCCACGCTCGACAGCCGGGACGCCACCAGCGCGCTCCTCGCCCGCTACGCCATCGCCCGCATTACCGGCGAGGTCGGGCCGCACCTGCCTTATTTTCTGCAAGCCTTGCAGGACAAAGGGCGCGTTTTCACCGGCATGGCGTCGTTCGTTCTCGCGGGCATCGGGCCGGAGGCCGCGCCTGCCGTTCCCGCCCTGATCGCGGAACTGCGTGACCCCAACCCCGATAATCGCTGGAGCGCGGCGGGCGCGCTCGCCAGCCTGGGCGACTTGGCGCGGAATGCGGTTCCGGCCCTGTCGGAAGTCCTGCGCGACGACGACGAGAAGGTGCGCTGGTACGCAGCCTGGGCGCTGCGCGAGATCGGCCCGGCGTCAGTTGGCGCGCTGCCCGCCCTGACCGCCGCGCTGGACGACCTGGACGACGACGTGCGCGGTTACGCGATTCAAGCCCTTGCCCGCATCGGCCCGCCCGCCGCGTCCGCTCTGCCTGCCCTCCGCGCCCTCCAGACCGACGAAAACCCCGCGATTGCCGAAAACGCGACGGAAGCGATTGCCCGAATCGCCCCGAACGAATCGGGCGGGAACGGAAACGCGGCGCGGCGATAAGAGCGAACTTGTGGTCTTTAGCCGCCGCGCCGGACTTGCCACATCTTTTGCGTGGCCTGCCGCCACTCAGTGTGTGATTGGCGCAGTTCCGGCGCGCTGCCATCGCCATAAGTCAGCGCGTCCAGGAACGCGACGACTTTCTCGTGGCTGCCCTCGATAAGATTATTGGCGGCGGAACGGTGGGGAATGTCGGCCCCTTCCAGATCGCGCGAAAGCCCGTGATGAAAAGCGTGAATCAGGCGATCCATCAGCAGGACGCGCTCGCGCGGCGTGGACGCGAGGGGATATTTTTCGACAAAGGCGGCGAACGCGCTCAAGGCCCGCGTCCCATTCAGGTCGGCGTGTTTCCAGCTGTAATGATACTGCTTTTTCGTCGTCGTCCAGCCGCACGTCGGGCAGGGGGCGCATGTCATTTCCGACGCCATCGGGGCGGCCCCCTTGCCGCCAATCGCGCTGACACAGGAAAAGCGTGTCGCGCAGACCGGACATTTTACCTCGCCCCGGTTCACCATCAGCAGGCTGTCGCAGCGCGCGTACAAAGCCCATCCCGTGTCGTCAACCAGCGCCTCGTCGGTCAAGCCCGTCGCGTCGTTTTCGTAGACCCGGCGGATTTTATCCTGCCGCACTTTCGGCGCCCAGCGGATTCGGGGTTCCGACAACTTTCCTTCGCTGACTTCCTGCGTTGTCGAAGACGGTGTTTCCATGTGTTCGTCCTTCCCTCACAAAATGCGGCTGATGAAGCCCCGGCTCCGCTCGTCCAGCGCCGTCGTGTCCAGAATCTCGAAGCGGTTGCCGTCCACATCCAGCAAGAGCAGGTGCGTGTCGGTGAACCAGAGCGCGTTTTCCTGCAAACTCTGCGTCACGAACTCACGCAGCCCCCGATCCGTCTCCACGCTCCAATACGTCGCGCCGTACTCCTGCCGGGCGTCCACGATGGCGGTCACGGTCGCGGGCAGATACCGCAGTTTCAGCTCGCGCTCGATCATGCCATACGCAGGTTGGGGCAAAACTTTTGGATCGGGCAGCATGATGATCTCGTCGCCCTTGCCGTCGAGCAGCGCGAGATACCGGTTCGGGCGCGATTGGGGCGAGGCCCATACCGGCTTGACCGTCAGATAGGATTTTTCCTCGCCGACGGTCACGCGCAGCCGCTCTTTCGGCGCGTAGAAGAATGTCAAGTCTGCAAGGTTCAAGCGTTTCTCCTTCAGGCGACACCGTGTTTTGCCCCGGTTTAGCGCGCGTCCGGCGGAACCGGAGCGTTTTGAGCGCGCGGCGGGGAAGAACCGTCGCGGCTTTTGCAGGGCGAAACACGGCGTCATTTTCGATGGCTATACCATGCCGATGATCTGCGTGACCTGACTCTGGGTCTCGACCAGACCGGCGAAAATGCCCTTCTTGTCCATCAATTCCTGATGGGTTCCCATCTCGGCGATTTCGCCCTTCTCCAGCACGACCAGCTTCGTCGCGTTTCGCAGCGTACTCAAGCGGTGGGCGATGGCAAACGTCGTGCGGCCCTGGATCAGGCGTCCAATCGCCTCCTGAATCTGTTTTTCGGTCTCCACGTCCACCGACGACGTGGCCTCGTCCAGAATCAGAATGCGCGGGTTGTGCAGGATGGCGCGGGCGATCGAAACGCGCTGCCGCTCGCCGCCAGACAATTTCGCGCCCTTTTCGCCCACGATCGAGTCGTAGCCGTCCGGCTTGCCCAGAATGAAACTGTGGGCGTTGGCGGCTTTGGCGGCTTCCGTGATCTCCTCGAACGAGGCGTCGGGCTTGCCATACGCGATGTTGTCGGCAATCGTGCCATTGAACAGAAACGGCTCCTGCAGCACGATGCCGACCTGATGGCGCATCGCCTGCAAGTCCATGTCGCGATAATCAATGCCGTCAATCGTGATGCTGCCTGCGTCCGGCTCATAAAACCGGCAGATCAGATTGATGGTCGTAGACTTGCCCGCGCCGGACTTTCCGACCAGGCCGATCATCTCACCGGGCTTCGCCGTGAAGCTGATGTTTTTCAGGATCGGGTTGGACTTGTCGTAACC
>JBBRNU010000168.1:0-7987 GCA_038230115.1 Chthonomonadales bacterium
CCTATACTGCGAGACGAAAAACGAAACGCGGAAGTTCCCGCTCTTCCTGGCAGGGAAACAGTTTGCTGATGCGGACGTGGCTGGTTCGGGTTCCGCTTTTCAAATCAGGAACGCCGAACCCGCAGGAAAAGGAAAAACAAGCGATGACGCATCACACCATGCAGATGCCGGAGATGCAGGCTTGCATCGAGGCGTGTTTAAACTGTTTCAAGGGGTTGACCTTATTCGGCGCATGGTATTATAATCTGAACGACTTTCCCGCCGTTATGGACGTAATCGAACGCTCGCCGCTCATGGCTCGGCTTATCAGCCATGTCCTTCCGATCAGTCGAATTCAAGGAGCGTTCGCGTTATCGGCCTCCCACGAAACGGCGAAAGTGACGCTCAAACCCTGGGAATAGTCGCCAAAGGAACCTACGGGTCAGGGAACCCGGAGAGACACGAGCGCATCAGCTCAGATTCAACGGAATATATTTTGCAGCGGCGCGGCTCTTCGCACGCGCCGCCGTCACGAAATCATCGCATCGCATTTTACAATCGGGGCGTCTGCGACATCTCGAAATCCTGCCGTCTCAACCGCAACGCAATCAACGTCCGGCAGGGTTCGGAGTTGGCTGGCGTGGAACGAACGCCGCGCCGTTTTTTCAGGACGCCCGCCCGAATGGACAAAAACATGGCCTCCCTACTTTCCTCGCTTCGCTGTTTTCAATGGCTGACGACGGGCGCGCTGCTGGCGCTGGCTTCGGGCGCGCGGGCGCAGGAAGCCCCGCGCGCCGGGGAGCCGGGCCGCCTCGCAATCCGCGTCAACCGGCCCGGCGCTCGCATCAGCCCCCGGTTCTTCGGCATGATGACCGAGGAGATCAACCACGCCTACGATGGCGGTTTGTACGCCGAGTTGATACAAAACCGCGCCCTTCAGGACGACGCGACCCGGCCCGTTCACTGGTCGCTGACGCAGAACGGCGGCGGAACCGGCAGCCTGACGCTGGACATGTCTCAGCCCGTTCCCGGCACGGCCCTGACGCGCTGCCTGCGGCTGGACATCGCGAACGCGGGCGCGGGCCGGAGCGTAGGCGTCGCCAATGACGGCTACTGGGGCGTTCCCGTGCAGACCGGCGTCCGCTACCGCGCCTCGTTCTGGGCCAAAGCGAGCGCGGGCGCAACCGGCCCGCTGACCCTCGCTCTGGAAAGCGAGACCGGAAACGCCGTGTACGCTTTGGCCCGCGTTCCGAAAATCACGACCGAATGGCGCAAATACCAGGCTACGCTGACGGCCCCGCGCAGCGTCGCGCCCACGTCACAGGCCCGCTTCGTGATTTCGAGCGCGCAGCCCGGCGCGCTCTGGCTCACGCAGGTCTCCCTGTTCCCGCCCACGTATCACAGGCGGTCTCGCGGTCTGCGCCCCGACCTGATGGGCTTGCTGGCCGACCTCAAGCCGACGTTTCTGCGACTGCCCGGCGGCAACTATCTCGATCCGGGGCGTTACGAGTGGAAGAAAACCATCGGGGCGCTGGACCAGCGGGCCGGACATCCCGGCGCGTGGGAGTATCGTTCGAGCGACGGATTGGGCCTGCTGGAATTCTTCCGCTGGTGCGAGGATTTGCATATCGAGGCGCTTCTGGGCGTCACGGACGGACGGGGCTGGCTGCCCAACAACGGCGACGTGGCCCCGCTCGTGCAGGACGCGCTCGACGAGATCGAATATGCGACGGGCGGGCCGGAAACCCAATGGGGGGCGCGGCGAATCAAAGACGGGCATCGCGCGCCGTTTGCGCTGCGTTACGTGGAAATCGGCAACGAGGATAATTTCGACCCGCTGCCCGTGTACAACGCCCGCTTCGCCAAATTTTACGACGCGATCCGGGCCAAATATCCCGGCCTGCAAATCATTGCGACCCGCGCCGACGTGACGAGCCGCCGCCCGGACGTGATTGACGACCACTATTATCGTTCCGCGCAGGCGATGGCGGCGGATGCGGCGCATTACGACCGCTACGCCCGCAGCGGGCCGAAAATCTTTGTCGGCGAGTGGGCCTCGGTTGAAGGCCGCCCCACGCCGACCATGAAAGCCGCATTGGGCGACGCCGCCTGGCTGACCGGGCTGGAGCGCAATTCCGACTTGGTGATTATGGAAGCGTATGCGCCCCTGCTTGTCAACGTCAATCCGGGCGCGGCGCAGTGGCCGACCAACCTGATCGGCTACGACGCGCTCCGCGCGTATGGCTCGCCCGCCTATTACGTGCAGGCGATGTTCGGGCAAAATACCGGCGACGTGGTTCTGCCCGTAGAAATCGCCCTGCCCTCGTCCCCGCAAGCCGACGTGCGGCGCGGCAAAATCGGCGTAGGAACGTGGAACACGCAGGCCGAATTCAAAGACATTCGGGTGACGAGCGCGGGCGGCGAAACGCTGTACGCCGACAGTTTGGCTTCCGGCAAAAGCGACTTGCAGCCGCAGGGCGGCGAATGGAGCGTTCAGGACGGCGCGCTGCGTCAGGCGGGGACGGGCCAGAACCTGCGCGCCACTGTCGGGGATGCGACCTGGACGGATTACACGCTATCGCTCCGAGCGCGCAAGACGGGCGGGCGCGAGGGGTTTCTGATTCTGTTCCACGCGCAGGGCGACGACGATTTCCTGTGGTGGAACGTGGGCGGCTGGGGCAATACGCGCTCGGCCATCGAGCGGGAACGCGGCGGTCGGTCGGAAATCGGCGCTCCCGCCGCCGTCACAATCGAAACCAATCTCTGGTATGACGTGCGGGTTGAGGTGCGCGGAACCAGCGTCAGATGCTATTTGAACGACAAACTGGTGAATGAGGCGACCGATGCGGCTCCCATGACATTTTACGCCGCGTCGAGCCGCGACCTGAAAACCGGCGACGTCATCCTCAAGGCTGTCAATTTCTCGCCCGTCCCGCAGCCGATGCAGATCGAGTTGGAGGGGGCGGCGGGCGTGGCGTCCGAGGCGCGGGCGACAACGCTTTCCGGCCCCTTAGAAGCCGTCAACACCGTGAACAATCCCAAAAACGTCGCGCCCCGCGTTTCCACGGTGAAGGGCGCAGGACGGACGTTCCGGCATGAGTTCCCGGCCAACTCCGTGACCGTTCTGCGCGTCAGGGCGCGAAAATAATTGCGAATGCATTTCGCCGCCTGACTCGCCCCTCCTGGGGCAGAGGCGGCGGGCGCGATCTCGACATGCTGGCAAACGGCGTCCTGCTGGCCTCGCAGACTTTGGAGAACAACGCGCCCGGAAAGTTCTTTACGGTTGTCTACCCGATCCCTGCGGAACTGGCACGGGGCGGACAGCCCTTCGCCATTCGCTTTCAGGCGCATCCGGGCCGCATCGCGGGCGGCGTCTTCGACGTGCGCGTCGTGAAGAACCAGTAAAACCCTTGCCCGCGCTTCTTCCTTTCCTTTCAATTCAGAGAAGAAAGGAGAGAGGAAAGCGCGGGCAAGGGGATGGAAACCCTGCGCCTATCCGAGAAACGCGGGATTTTTGGCCGTCGAGTCGAAATGCGGCGTGGTTTTGAACAGCTCGGTGACGCCTTCCAGCGCCGTTGCGCGCGTCTTGTCCAGCAGCGCGGCAATCCGGTCGGTCGAGAGCGGCTCAAACGTGCGAGCCGCTTCCAGCGCCTGCTCCAGGATCGGCATCTTGTCCATGCCCGTGATCACGACGGAAACCGGCTGCGTCATCGAATAATGCAGCATTTCGATGGGCGTGGCGGCTCCGGCGCTTTTTACGCTGTCGAGAATGAAGGGGTCGCCGAACGTTTTCATCGCCAGAGCGCCGATCTGCTCGCGCGCCAATCGGGGTAGCACATCGCGCTGAAAACTGCGAAAATGCGCGTCCATGACGTTGACCGGCATTTGCACGGTGTCGAACCGGAAGCCATGCGCGGCGGCGACGTCCAGCATTCGCAGATGCACGAGCGGGTCTTTATGGCCCGTAAACCCGATGAAGCGAAGTTTCCCGGCCTGCTTCGCCGCTAATGCCGCTTCCAGCGCGCCGCCTTTGGCAAAAACGCGGTCGGGGTCTTCGAGCCGCAAAATCTCGTGAAATTGCAGCAAGTCCACGTGGTCGGTCTGCAAACGCTTGAGCGACTCGTCAATCTGCTGCGAAGCCGCTTTCTGCGTTCGCCCGTCAATCTTGGTCATCAGAAAAACTTTGGCGCGATACCCGTTTTGCAGCGCCTTGCCCATCCGCATCTCGCTGACGCCGTTGTTGTAATCCCAGCAGTTGTCCATGAACGTGATGCCCCGGTCAATCGCGGTTCGGATCAGGCGAATGCTTTCCGACTCCTCCTTCTGCTTGCCGATGTGGAAACCGCCCATGCCGATCAGGGAAACCTGCTCGCCGGTGCGCCCCAGGGTTCGGTACAGCATGTCGCCTTTGCGGACAGAAGTCGGCGTTATCGGCGCTTCGGGGGTGGTTGCGGTATTGGCGTTGGTTGGCGGGGTCGCGTCCTGCCCCCAGACGTCGGAACCGGCAGCCGTCATCCCTGCTGTCATTGTCATGATCCCCAATCCCCGGTTCAGCAAATCGCGGCGTGTCGTTTTCATTGGGTCGTCCTTCTTCTAGCGCTTCGCGGCGCGGCGTGGAGCCGTTTTGTGCGCCCGTCGCAGCGCATAAACGCCCGTCGCGGCGCGCTCGAACGCGGCGTGATCTTCTCTGCCCCTATACGCGCGAAAAACGAAAACTACTCAAGCGACGGCGTGGACGAGGAAAATGCCAACGCGACCCGGCCCGCGCCGAGTAAGTTTGTCGTCATGCTGCAAACTTATCCGGCTCGGCAGTTTGGCCCTGTGGCGTCATTTGATACAAAAGCGGAAACCCGCCGATGGCTGTTCCATCGGCGGGTCTTTTATGCGATGCTATTCGCGGTCAAGGACGGCTTCGCTATAGATCGTCCGGCCCGGATTTCGCGAATTCGACAAGTCTGGCAGAGCCTTCCGCGCCTGCTTCGCCCCCGCGCGTATGTCCGCCGCGCCGCATCGAGCCTGCGAAGTCCGGCGCAGCAAGGCTGACTGCGCCGCATCAAACCTGCGAAGTCCGGCGCAGCAAGGCTGCCTGCGCCGATCACACCGTGATTACCATTACGCTGTGATCGTAATATCGTCGTGGACTTGCGAGCCGTCTTCGCACGTCACAATCAGCCGGACGCTCGGTTCCATTGTATTGGCGGCGATCCGAAGTACGCATGTCTCGAACGGCGTAGTATGCCCAAGTCTTCCTGACGCCTTGTCGAGGTCTTCAATCACGCCCGGCGGGTCACAGGTGAAGGTGACTTGCGCGCCTGCGGGGGCGGGCGGATTGAAATAAATGGTCACCGGGAAAGAGTGGCCTTTTTGCACCGTTTGCGCGACGGGATCAATTCGGTCGAGCGTGCAGCCGGGCGTGAATTGCGTCAGGAGAGACTTGAACTCCTCCAGCGTGTACAACTGCTCCGTGCCAGCGGGAACGACAGTCGTGGCGAGGGCGGACTGCGCGTCGCATTTTGCATTTACCGCCACGAACGTCACAATCTGGTCGCCGCTGGCTGTCAAGTCGCTTACAAACCCGGCAGCCAAACTGAGGAGCAGGGCTGTACCCACGTGCGTTATCTCGAAAGGAACATTCGGAGGCAAATCTTTCAGCGCGGATCGGCTCAGGGTTATTTTGCCTTTGGTAAGGTTGACGATAATCTCGCCCTGGCTCATTATAAAGTTGGCTGGCTCCATGAAATTGTTAAAATCGCGGGACAGGTTGAGTTGTAATCCTGTCGCCTGGGCATCCGCCAGAAGCAAGGATTCATGTGCGAATTGAGATACCGGGCCGCACTGCGCCTCGATGACAAGGTCGTCATCGAGAACGGGAAAGAGAATCTGGAGATAGGTATCCAGCGCGTCATCTTCGGGGTCGGGCATAGTTTTCACCTTTCTGGGGAATCGTTCTCATTGGGAAATGACTGGAACGGCGCGGCACAGGTCGTGCGCGAAGGCAAGCGCGTCGGGGAGCGGCCAGGCCCGCCCGTCACTTTCCAGCCGGGCGTACTCCGCGTTTTCGAGTCGCAGGCGCGCCGTGTTGCAGAGCAGGTCGAAGGTCGCCTGCTCCGGCTCGGACAACTGAATGCCCAGGGTTTCACGCGCCGCCGCTGTCGCCGCCAGCAGAACGACGCTGTGGGCGAGCTGATCGCGCAGCAGAAGCGCGTCGGCGATGCCGATCAGCGTCAGGATGCATCCGTACCGGTCGCCCTGCTCGCTGCGGATACGCAGGCATTCGTCGAAAGTCGCAAGCGCTTTTGCGCCGTCGCCCTGTCGGCAGTAAACCTCGCCGATGTTATACAGGTCAATCGCAATATTAAGCGCGATGCCCAGTTGACGGTGAACTTGCAGGCTTTGCTCGTAAGAATGCCGCGCCTGCGCGTACTGCTTCATGTCGAATGAAGTTACGCCGATATTGTTGAGCATCAGGGCGACCAGGGATTGATCGCCAGATGTTCGCCACCGGGTCAGACTCTCCTGAAAATGAAAAATGGCTTCCTCATGCAGGCTCAGTTCTCGTTTCAACATTCCCAGACTGCTGTGCGCTGCGGCAATCCACCAGATTTCGCCGAGAGATTCGTAAATTTGCAGGCTTTGCCGGTAATAGGCGGACGCCTGGTTATAATGTCCCCGCTCGCGCTCGATATGGCCGAAATTATTCAAAGTTTCCGCGATGCCGTGCTGATCTTCGAGGCGGCGGCGCAAGTCCAGGGCTTCGGCAAGCAAAAGGGAAGCCTGATCATAGTCGGACTGGCGCGTGGCAAGCACGCCCGCGCCGTTGAGGGCTTTCGCGCGGGCGTGATCGGAAACGTTTGGGTTTTGCAGCGCGGCGTCGAGCCAGCGGCGCCCCTCGGAAAGGTGGCCGCGCATCATCCAGAAGCGCCAGAGCGAGCCAGCTAATTGTACCTGCTTTTCCGAACTTCGTGCGTGGCCCAGGGCGTTTCTTAAATTGTCGTGATCTGCCGTCAGCCGATCCAGCGCGTCCGCCTGCTCTGCGCCGCGTAGTTTCGGCTCTTCCGCTTCGACGAACGCCAGAAAATAGTCCAGATGCCGGTCGCGCAGGTCGGCGAGGACGGGGGTTTCCTGCCTCTTCATTTCCAGATAGGAGCGCATCGCTTCTTTCAAGCCGTAGCGGGTCGTCCTGCCCTGCGTTTCGCGCGCCAGCATGGACTTGTCCAGCAGGCTCGCCAACAGACGCCGCGTTTCCAGCAGATCGGCGTCCGGCAGACAGACCGCCTGCGCCGCCTCCGCCGTCCAGCCGCCCGCGAAAACCCAGCACTTGCTGAGTAGGCTCCGCTCCGCCTCGGTCAGCAGGTCGTAACTCCAATCCAGCAGGGTCTGCATCGTTTGCTGGTGCGGCAGGCGGGCGCGGGAGCGCGCGATGGGAAGCCGGAAAATGTCCTGCTCGGCGAGTTCATGAACCGTCATCGCGCGGACCTGCGCCGCCGCCAACTCGATGGCATAGGGCAGCCCTTCCAGACGGCGGCACAATTGAACCGGAGCCAGCGCGTTTTCAAGGGTCAGGACGAAATCGGGGTTGTGGGTCATGGCGCGCTCGACGAACAGCTGTACCGCTTCGAAGCGCAGCAATTCGTTGACGCTGCGGACGCAGTCAGCATCCTGCGAGGCGGGCAGGCTCAGGGGCGGCACGTCCCATGTCGCGCCGCCGGGAACGCTCAGGGCCGTGCGGCTTGTCGCCAGAATTTGCAGGTTGGGGCAGTCGCCCAGCAGCGTTTCGGCGAGGTCTTCGCTGGCCGCAACGAGATGCTCGCAATTATCCAGCAGCAATAGCAGGGACTTCGCGCCAATTGCCCCGGCGAGGGTTTCGGTCAGCGGCCTGCCCGCTTCCTCCTTCACGTTCAGGACGGCGGCGACGGTTTGCGGAACGAGCGCGGCGTCGGCCAGCGCGCCGAGTTCGACGAGCCACACGCCGTCCGGGAACGCTTCCAGCAGTTCCGCGCCGACTTGC
>JBBRNU010000169.1:0-7932 GCA_038230115.1 Chthonomonadales bacterium
AGCGCATCAACTCCACGATTTCGCACCACCTGAAAGAACTGCGGCGGGCGGGCCTGATCACGGTCGAGCGGCGCGGCAAGAACATGGTCTGCGGCGTTTGCCCGGAAGCCATCGCAGCCCTGGCCGATTTCCTGCGCGAACCATTGCTTGCCGGAGCAAAGAACGACTGCTGCTGAACGCCTCTCTCACAGGGCAAACCCGGCGCAAATCGAGCGCGAATTTGAAAGGAACGCAATAAACCGATGGCAGACCTGAAATTGACCGACCGCGCCGACGTGCGCGAGATCGTCCGGCAGAAATATGGCGCGGCGGCGCTGACCGTGCTGAATGGCGAGGGCGCGGCCTGCTGCGGCGGAAACGCCGGGGGCGGCTCCGACTCCTGCTGCGGCGGCGACGTGATTACCGGCGCTTTGTACGATGCGACCGAAGCCGCGCAAATCCCGGAAGCGGCCCTGCTCGCTTCGCTCGGCTGCGGCAACCCGACGGCGCTGGCTCAACTCAATGCGGGCGAAACCATCCTCGACCTGGGCAGCGGCGGCGGCATTGACGTGCTGCTGTCGGCGCGGCGGGTCGGGCCGACCGGATTCGCTTACGGACTGGACATGACCGACGAAATGCTGGCCCTGGCCGAAAAGAACCGGCAGGCGGCGGGCGCGGAAAATGTGAAGTTTTTGAAGGGGCATATCGAGGCGGTCCCGCTTCCCGACAACACGATTGACGTTCTCATCTCGAACTGCGTCATCAACCTGTCCGCCGATAAGGACGCCGTGCTGCGCGAGGCATTCCGCGTGTTGAAACCGGGCGGACGCTTCGCCGTTTCCGACGTCGTGGTGGACGGCGAACTGCCGAATGCCGTGCGCCGCGACATGGAGGCCTATGTCGGCTGCGTGGCGGGCGCGCTGGAACGGGGCGATTACCTGCGCCGCCTGAAAGCCGCCGGGTTCGTCGAGGCCGGCATTACGCCCACGCGCCGCTACGTCTTCGCCGACCTGGAGGCCGCGACCTGCTGCTCGCCCGAAGTCGCCGCGCTGCCCGCCGAAGAGAAAGCCGCGCTCGACGGGCGCATCATGGGCGCGTTTATCCGCGCCGTGAAGCCTTTGGAAGCGGCCTGCTGCGGGTCATCCTGCTGCGCGAAGGAGTGAAGGTATGGCGACCCGGCTGGCGATTTTCTCCGACGTTCACGCCAATCTGCCCGCAATGGAGGCCGTGCGCGATCACATTTGGCAGGGCGGTTATGACGGCGCATACTGTCTGGGCGATCTGGGCGGCTATGCGTCACAGCCCAACGAGGCGCAGGAAGTAGTAATGGCGCTAGGCTGTCCAACCGTTCTGGGCAATTACGATGAGGGCGTGGGCTTCAATCTGGACGACTGCGGATGCCGCTACGTCAAGCCCTTCGACATCGAGATGAGCGCAATTTCGTTTCTGTGGACGCGCGAACACACGAGCGAGGATAATAAAGCCTGGCTGCGGGAACGGCCTCGCGAAATTCGCCTGGAGGCGGAAGGCAGGCGCGTCCTGCTGTGTCACGGCTCCCCGGCGTCCACGACCGAATATCTGTTCGAGAACCGTTCGGACCGCTATTTGCGGCAGTTCACGCCGGACGGCAAACACGACGCGCACGCCGATACTATTGTATTCGGACACACGCATGTTTCCTATCATCGGGTCGTGGACGGCGTGCATTTTGTGAACACGGGCAGCGTCGGCAGGCCGAAAGACGGCGACCCGCGCGCCGGTTATTGCGCGCTGACTATCGGCGGCGAGGGCAGCGTCTGCGCGGAGCAGGTTCGCCTGCCTTATGACGTGGAGGCGACCTGCGCTCGCCTGCTGGCGGCAGGGCTTCCCGTCTATTTCGCCGACTATTTGCGGACGGGCGGCCATGTCGCGCCGCCCGCCGACGCCAAACCGGAATGAGACGCGAGGCGATGCAGCGCCGCTATATGGCCGAGTTCATCGGCACATTCGGAATTGTGTTCGCGCCCGTCGCGCTGGCCGGTTCCGGCAGACTGCCCGGCGGCGACAGCGGCTTGATGGCAGCGTCCTGGGTGTCGGGGCTGGCTGTCCTCGCGATGATTTACGCGCTCGGCCCCATCTCCGCCGCCCATTTCAACCCCGCCGTAACGCTCGGTTTCGCCGTCGCGCGCCGCTTTCCCTGGCGCTTTGTTCTACCCTATTGGGCCGCGCAGTTTGCCGGAGCGGTTATGGCTGCCGGAGCCTGCGCGCTGCTCTTCGGGCCGGGACACGGCGTCCACCTTCCCGCAGCGGGCGCGGGCCGCGCTATCGGCGTCGAAGCCGCGCTGACGTTCCTGCTGATGCTGGTCATCATCGCGGTCGCGACCGATAAGCGCGTGGACGGAGCCGTGCCGGGGCTGGCAATCGGGCTGACCGTCGTATTCGACGTTCTCATAGGCGGGCCGGTGACGGGCGGCAGCATGAATCCGGCCCGGTCGCTTGGCCCGGCGCTGTTCGCCGGGGGCGCGGCGCTGGCGTCGTACTGGATTTACGTAGTCGGCCCCGTCTGCGGCACGGTGATCGCCGCGCGGCTTTACGAAACGATGCGGGACAGCGAGGAACACGCGCAGGCCGCGCCCAACGACATCGCCATCGCCTTGCAGCGCGTCCAGCAAAGCGAATAAAACACTATGGAAATACAAGCCGACCGAACCATCGATTTACGCCTTGCTCTGGGATTGACATGGCTGACCATCGGCTGGATGACGATTGAGGGCGCGGCGGCGTTATGGCTCGGTCATGCTTCCGACAGTCTGCTGCTCCTGGGCTTCGGCGTGGACAGCCTCCTCGAACTGGTCAGCGCGTTCGTATTGCTGTGGCGGTTGTTGGCGGAGTTGCGCCGGGGCGCAACCGAAATGCGGACGGAACAGGCGGAACGGCAGTCCGCGCAAATCGTCGGGTACACGCTTTACCTGCTGGTCGTTCTGATAGTGGTTTCGTCCGGCTACCGGCTGTTCGTTTCCCACGTCCAGACCGATACGCACGAAAGCGCGTGGGGCATTCTTATCGGGTTGACTGCAAAAATCGGAATGCCCCTGCTGGCCGGGTGGAAACTCAAAGTCGCCGCCCGGTTGAACAGCCGCGCCCTCCGCGCCGACGCGATGGAAGCCATCACCTGCGGGTATCTTTCTCTCGTTCTCATGGTCGGACTGGTCGCAACCCGGCTGGTTGGCTGGTGGTGGCTCGATAGCGTGGCCGCGCTCGTCCTGGTTCCCTTCCTGATTAAAGAAGGTCGCGAGGCCGTGCGCGGGGAAGGTTGCTGTCAGAAATAACTGCCTTGCGGCGAACCAGGAAAACACGTGCGCGGCTTTTCAAGCGCGAAGGAGGAACGAAGCATGAACAGGGACGAAAGCCATTCTATCCCGTTGGCCTGCAATGCCGGCGCGTTCGACGCCGAGCGTCAGGGACGGTATCGGGAACTGGTCGCCGCGTTGCAGGCGCGCGTCGAGGCGGTCGTGGAACTTCCGAACGGGTACGCCTTTCAGTTTCCCTCCGAAGCGGCGGTATGTCAGGAAGTGATGGAGTTCGCCACCCTGGAACGGCTGTGCTGCCCGTTCCTCGTCTTTCATCTCGAACTGGCTCCGGGTCAGGGGCCGCTTACCTTGTCCCTGACCGGCCCGACCGGGGCGAAAGCGATTGTCGCGGCGTTTCTCTGGCGCACGCCCAACGATGCGCTTTCTTTGCAATCGCAGCCGTCCTCTTCCTGAGCGCGCGTTCGCCGCTTTTTCGCCGCCGGGCGAATGAAATCCCTACCCTCCGCGTATAGGCAATAGCAATGTTACTTCTCCTGCGCCGACAATGGAAAATCGGATTGTGGCTGACGCTGGCCTGCGCGCTTCTGGCCGGACGCGCGCCCGCATTTGCCGCCTGTCAGCACGATAGGGGCGGTATGCGCGCTCCTGCCTCGTCTGCCTGCTGCGAACCGGTCCGGCCCGTCTGCGCCTGCGCGCCGGGACAAGAGACCGCGCGGATTTTGTCCGGCGCGCATACGTCTGCCGCTTTCACGGCCCCGTCGTGTCCGTGTCAGGTTTCGTCGCTGCCGCCCGAACGCGCGCCCGCCGCCTCGCCGCCGCGCGTAGAAATTCCAGTCGCGCTTCCCGTCGTGAACCCGCTTTTTGCCTCGCACGCCGGGGCCGCCGTTCGCGTTCGCGCCGGGCCAGACTGCTCCAAGCCCGCCTTCGTTTTCCGCCCGCCCGCCTCGCCCCGCGCTCCGCCTTTCCCGCGATGATTCCGACTCCCGAAGGCTTCTAACGCTTCTCGCCTTCGGCGAAAATCGGCAGGAATTGGCAGCGAGACGCCAGAGGGTTTTGCCCTCGCGTTCTCCGCCTCCTTCTCCATTGTCATCGGATTTCACTCGTCTGGAAGGGTTTTTTCATGTTTTCCCGATTTTATGGCCGTCCGGCGCTTTGCGCGCCGATGCAGGCGTTCCCATCGCGCCTGTCTCTTTTCTTTCTCGTCTCGTTTCTCGCGCTGTCCGCCTTTCACGCGGGCCGCGCGCTGGCCGCGCCGCCGCTGACCCGGCAGGCCGGAAATTATGCGGTTACGCTGCGCCTGCCCGCCGAGGGTCTGTTCGCAGGCGAAGAGACCGACATCGAATTTCACGTCGCCGATACCAGTCAGGACGACCCGGTTCAGGGCGCGGCCCCGATTGTCAACGCCCGCGTCGTTGCGGCTGTCACGATGCCCGTCATGCCCGGAATGCCCGCGCAGGCGCCCAAAACGCATCGCGAGGGCGTTCCCGGCGATTACGGCGTCGTGGCGTACTTCCCGCACGGCGGCGATTATCAGGTCGCACTGACCATCACGCCGCCCGCGCCCGATGCGAAAGCGTTCACCGTCGCGTTCCCGGTTGTGGTGGGCGATACGCCGAGCGTGCGGGGCCGCAAGCCCAAGCCGCCGCCCTATTCGCTCGAAGTCACAGCCGGTCCGAGCCTGCCGCGCGCGGGCGATCCGACCGACTTGACTCTCGTGATTCGCAGCCGCGACACGAAGCAGCCGGTCACGGAATTCGACGTCACGCATACCAAGCAGATTCACTTTATGGTGGTTTCGGCGGATTTGACGCGCTTCGCCCACGAACACCCGGAAGCGGGCGCGAACGGCAGATTCACCTTGCGCTACACGTTCCCGACCGGCGGCGAATACCATCTGTTCGCCGACGTGGCGCCCAAAGAGGCCGGGTCGCAGATTTTGATGCAGCCGATTGTCGTCAGCGGCCCGCCGTCTAACGCCCCGCGACCCGCAGTCAGCCTGACCGATACCGTGGACGGCATCCGGGCGGCGCTGCAATCCGACCCGGCGAAACTCCCGGTCGGACGCGCCATCAATCTGACGTTTATCCTGCGCGACGCGGCAGCAAACGCCCCGATTACTGACATTGAGCCATACTTGGGAGCGATGGGCCACCTGATGCTGATTCAGCAGGACGGCGTGACCTTCGTTCACAGCCACCCCGACGAGACCGACCCGACGAACGGGCATCAGGGCGCGATTACGTTTCTGGCGCGCTTTCCCAAGCCGGGCCGGTATCACGGCTGGCTGCAATTCCAGCGCAAGGGGCAAGTGGAAACCGCCGCCTTTACGTGGGACGTGAAAGGACGGACGCCGTGAAGCGAAACCTGATGCAATTCCTCAACCGTCTGTGGGCAACCGTAGGGGCGCGGCTTGCCGCGCCCTCTCCGGCGTTCTGTGCGCCCTCTTTCCGCACAGGGCGCGGCAAGCAGCGCCCCTACAGGCGGTCGAACAACTACCCGTGTGGAGAAGCGCTAATTCATTCCTTTGCGCGCCGGGCGGCTACGGCGTTTTTGACCCCGCTCCTGCTCGTCCTCGCTCTAAGCGCGGGCGCGCACCCGCCGCAAAATACGAACCTGCCGCCCACGAAGGCGACCGGCGACCTGCAAACGGCGCGGCGGCTCATGGATGCCGCCAAAACGAAATTGACGCAGGCGGGAAAGTACGCCTGCTGCATAAAAGCGCCGGAAGGCGCGAAGGCGGCGGGCTGCGATCTGTGCGCCCGCGTCAACGGCTCCTGCAATTGCGCGGTCAATCTGGCGGCGGGCAAGGGCGTCTGCGGCGACTGTTTAAGCGGCTGGAAGACGGGCCGGGGCGCCATTCCCGGCGTGAAACCGGACAGCGTGAAGATGCTGCACTCCGGCGAGCAGAAAATGACCCCGACCGACATGCCCGCCCTGCCCGAACTGATTCAGGCGCGCGAGGCCATGAACACGGCCAAGCGCACCCTGGTGAAAGAGGGGCGGTTCGCCTGCTGCGTCGGTAAGGGCGGCTGCGACGAGTGCGCCTATGAAAAAAACTGCCCCTGCGGGCAGGAAGCCGCCGAGGGCAAGAAAGGCGGGGGCATTTGCGGACAATGCTACGACGGCTGGCAAGCGGGTATCGGACGCCTCGCGGGGCTGACCGCGCAGGATATGAAGATGCAGCCGATGCAGGATATGCAAATAGACGCGCACGGCAAACCGGGGCAGATGGCGGGAATGACGGGCGATATGCACGGCATGATGGCGATGATGACGCCGCTGGCCGGGGTCGCGATGCAGCAGGAGGCGTCCGGCACGTCGTGGATGCCCGCCGCCTCGCCAATGTACGGCGCGATGCGAAAGTCGGGACGCTGGAACCTGATGACCCACTACAACGCTTTCCTGGCCTATGACCGGCAGGACGGCCCGCGCGGGGACTATCAGTACAATTCCATGAACTGGGCTATGCTGATGGCCGAGCGTCCGGTGAAAAACGACCGGCTGATGCTGCGCGTCATGCTCAGTCTCGAACCCCTGACCGCAACCCCCGGCGGCTATCCCCTCTTGTATCAGTCCGGCGAGCAGTATCACGGCAAGCCGCTCGTGGATCGGCAGCACCCGCACGACCTGTTCATGGAAGTGGCGGTGAAGTACACGCACCCGCTGGGCCGGGACAGCGCGATTTTCGCGTATGCCGCGCCTGCTGGCGAACCGGCGCTCGGCCCGACCGCCTTTATGCACCGGCTGTCAGGGTTGGACAATCCCATCGCTCCGATCACGCACCACTGGCAGGACAGCACGCACATCGAGTTCGGCGTGCTGACGCTGGGCGGTTGGAAGCGGAACGTGCAGCTGGAAGCCTCGTACTTCACGGGGCGCGAGCCGAACGAATTTCGCTACGACTTCACGCCGTTTCATCCCGACTCGTTTTCCGGGCGGCTGACCTGGAATCCGGGCCGAAACTGGAGCCTGCAAACCTCCTACGGCTACCTGCACAGCCCGGAGCAATTGCGGCCCGACGAGGACACGCGGCGCACGACGGCGTCGGCGCAATATACGCTGCCCCTGCGACGCGGCGGTTTCTGGGCCACGACGATGGGGTATGGCGGGAACAACACGAGCGGCGTCAACTCGCCGTCGTTTCTGCTCGAATCGGAACTGAACCTGGGCGAGCGCAACACTGTCTTCGGACGCTTCGAGACCGTAGACAAACTGGGCGAGGAACTTGATCTGCCCCCCGCCAGCCACAAGTTCGGCCTGTCGCAGTTCACGCTGGGCTACGTGCGCGATTTCACGCCGAACCGCCCCTATCAGACCGGCGTCGGCGCGGCGGTCACGTTCGACGCGCACCCATCGGAATTGGATTCCACGTATGGCAAGTCGCCGATGGGCTTCTGGCTCTTCTTCCGCATCCGCCCCAAAGCGACGCAGCACGGGGGCTGAAGCCCGGTCTTTTGGGGTAGCGCCTAACCCTCGGCCCGTTCAAGAGGCGATGCCACCTAACCCCCGGCCCCCTTCCCCACCGGGGAGACAATTCACCTAACCCCCCGACCCCCTTCCCCGGTGGGGAGACAATTCACCTAACCCCCCACCCCCCTTCCCCACCGGGGAAGGGGGAGCCAAACCCTTGCATTTGCGGGGCAAGCACAGGGTTCACGGGTCA
>JBBRNU010000170.1:0-7931 GCA_038230115.1 Chthonomonadales bacterium
GCGACCTGCCCGTCGCCCGTCCCGATGAAAACGGCTACTGGGACAGTCTGCACGGCTGGGCCGAGCAAGCCCTCAGTTGGATGTAGGCGCAAGGAAAAATACGGGGAAACCCATTACGGGATAAGGCGAGCATTGTAGAAGCGCAACTCGCGGGCGAGGGGGGAGGAGGGGCGATGTGGTAAAACGGAGCGTTTTTCACGACCTCGCAATCATCGCAGCCGTGCGGGCGCAGCCCGCTGGCTGCTGCTGTCAGGCCGCCGGGGAATCCGGGGAGTAACGTCCGCCGCCCCCGGCGTATCCCGGACGACAGGCATCCTTTCAGGGAAGCGACGCCGCGCCAGCCGGAGGCTGAAAACCCCTGGCCGGCGCGGGCAAGCGTTCTGACGAACTTCCTGCTTCCCGATGCGTCTCGCGCCGCGGTACTTACAATCGCTTCTTCTCAACCTCGTCCAGTGCGTTTTCGAGCGTGAAGCGTTTTTCCAGCGTCAGCGTCGAAGGCAGCGTCGCGTCGCTGATGGCGCGGAAGGATTGCAGGCGTTCATGCAGGCGGAGCAGCGCTTCCAGCGTCGCGCGGCATTGCCTGCACCCTGCAATGTGTATCTGCGTGTACCAGCGGGCGACGCCTATCAGAGAACCGTTGGCAAGCGCGTCTACCCATCGCTCCATATGGCGGCAGGGCTTGAATTCTACGTTTTGCCGCCGAGAGTCGTCTGTCATCTCCTCATACCCTTCGCTGTCCTTTAGCGTATTGAAACAAATGCGCGTGCAATATTCGGCGCGCGCGCCACAAGCGCGAGCGCACGGTTCCAACCGGAAGCGCCAGCATAATGGCGGCCTCGGCATAAGTAAATTCCTCGATGTCTACCAGGTACGTGCAGACACGCAGGTCTTCAGGCAGCGCCGCCAGCGCTTTTTCGAGCGGCTCATCCAACGCCGCCATCCATAACGCGGTGTCCGGTCGGTCGCGCGGCGCGGCATGAAGCGCGACGCAATGGGAAATTCCCTCACTAATCAGGCTGTCTACATCCACTTTCGCATCCCATTTGCGTCGTCGCTGCGTGTTCAAAAACAGGTTCAGCAAGATACGCATGAACCAGGCGCGCGCGTTCGACCCCTCGGTAAAGCGCCCCTCCAGAAAGGCTTCATAACCGCGAACCAGCGTTTCCTGAGTCAGGTCCTGCGCGTCCTCAAGGTGGCTGCGGCAGAGACGCAGGGCTGCACGCAGCAGAAAGGTCTCCTGCGTCGCGATCAAGCGTCGGTAATCGCCCCGCCGTCGCGCGATCTCGGTCACGTCGTCGGGGCGCGGGGCTAATCGCGGATCAGGCTGCTTGCTGCGGTGCAAGTCGGTGGGCAGGACCGATCGCGTGTACTTGCCGATTTCGTGCTGCATACTCTCTGCGAACACTTCAGCATCTCGCAAAGTTCACCATTTCAAGAAATTAATCTCGCCCCGGAGCCACCCCGCTTTTTTTTCGCCGAAACGAACTCTCGCTGCCGGTTGCGTGTTGTTTGAATTCGGAACCACAGGGGTTCTTAGCGTCATGCAGACCATCACACAGGAGAATCACGTATGCAAAGCAGCGGAGAATTGCGTTCCGGCGTCCGGCGCGCGGGAAAAGCAGCCTTGGGGCTTGTCGCGTTGGCGACACTGGCAGGCGTCACGCGACAGGCGGCTGCCAACAACTATGAGGGCGCAGCGCGACAGGCGACCCCCGAGGACGCTGAAAGCGCGGCGCAGGGCGAGCGCGGAGCCGTTTACACCGAGACCAATACCAGCGTCGCAAACGCTGTCGTCGTCTTCGATCGGGCGGCGGACGGCAAACTGACACCTTATGGCACGTTCTTCACCGGCGGAGACGGAACGGGTAAATCGCTTGGCGCGCAGGGCGAGGTGATCCTCAGCCCGGATAACAAAATGCTGTTCGCCGTCAACGCTGGCAGCAATGAGATTTCGGTCTTCGCCGTGCGGCGCAGAGCATTGATTCTGGTGGACAAAGTGGCATCAGGCGGTATGGAACCGGTCAGTCTGACGCTGCATGATGACCTGCTTTATGTCCTGAATCGCGGCGGCAGCGGCGGCGTCAGCAACATCACCGGCTTCAAAGTCGCGACGGAGGGGAAACTCAGTCCGATTTCCAACTCGACCCAATTGCTCTCGACCGCCCGGCCTGATCCGCCGCAGGTGGGTTTCAGTCCCAATGGCAAACTGCTGATCGTGACGGAAAAGGCGACCAACCTCATTGATACGTTCGTGGTGCGGCGCGACGGGCGCACGATCGGGCCGATCTTCCATAAGTCGTCCGGGCAAACGCCTTTCGGTTTCAGTTTCGGACCGACAGGGGAAATGATCGTGTCCGAGGCGTTCGGGGGCGCTCCCAACGCCAGCGCCATCTCGCTCTACGTCCCGCATACTAACGGCGCGCTCGATCTCATCACGGGAACCTCGCCGACGCATCAGACGGCGGCCTGCTGGAGCGTGACGACCGAGGACGGCAAATATACCTATACGACGAACACGGGCAGCGGCACGGTCTCCGGTTATTATATCGACAAGAAAGGCGGGCTGACCCTGCTGAACGCTGATGGCGTCACCGGGGGCGTTCCCGACGTCAACCTTACCAAGCCGACCGATATGGCGCTGACGCCGGGCAGCCACTACCTGTACGCCCTGCAATCACTGGTTGGCGGGATTCTCGAATGGCGCGTGGAAGCGAATGGCAGCCTTCCCTTCCTCGGAGGCGTGACGATTCTTCCGGTAAGTTCCTGCGGGCTTGCCGCGCGCTGACGGCATTTCACGGGAAGTTTCTCTGCCGACGCTTCCCTATGCTCCTCCGCTCGCCTGGCTCTGGCATGCGGGTGAAACTGTAAAGGTCAGCAGTTTCACCCGCTTGCCAGAGCCAGGATAAAACGTTCCTCGCCCTTTTTAGGCGGCAGGCATCAATCGTCCGGCGCGCGGGTTTCCGTTTTCGAGGCGGAGGGGTCGCGCCGGAGGATGGTGGCCGAGGTCGCGGTCGGGGTGGGGACGCCCGCATCATAGAGCGCGGTTTTGATTCGCGCCAGGGTTATCGAGAGCGTTTCCACCTCGACCGCTTTGGTCGGCGCGGCCCAATAGTACAGATGCCACCGCAGGATGTCGCCGCCGCTGTCCACGCTGGCGACGCGAATGTACGGGGCCGGATCGGCGGCGATGTCCGGGTTTTCCTGCACGGCGCGCAGGGCTTCGGTTTCGATTTGCGCGGCGTCGGCGGTCAGGCTGGTATCGAAGACCGCCCGGTAACGGCGTTGGCTCAGCGTGGTGTGGTTCACAACCGGGTTGGTATAGATGTGGCTGTTGGGGATCGCCACGCGCTCGTTGTCATAGGTGCGAAGGGTCGTGACGCGAATTTCGATGTCGGTCACGGTTCCCTGGAACGCGCCGAGCGTGACCTGATCGCCGATCTCGAACGGGCGCGCAAACAAGAGCAAAATCCCGGCGAGAAGGTTTTCTAGAATGTCTTTCAAGGCGAAGCCCAGCGCAAACCCCGCGATGCCCAGGCTTTCCAGCACGGTCATAACGTTGACGTTGGCCGCGCTCAGGGCCACGATGAAACCGAGGAAGAGAATCACAATATAGGTGGAGCGCGCAATCAGGATGCCCACCGAAACCGGAATCTGCGAGACTCGTTTCAGCGACCGGCGCACCGCGCGCCGGATCAGCCAGGCCAGCCCGTAGAACAGCAGAAACAGGAGAAACGCCACGAACAGGCGCGGCACAAAGGAAATCACACGCCGCAGCGTCTCCTCCAGCGGCAGAGTAAAGGCTTTCCAATAACTGGACACTCGCGGCGTTTTCCCTTCCTGCGCGCTGACAGAGACCGACCGCGCCCTGCCCCTCGTCGTTCACACAGCGCCTGCGGTTTCTACTGCAACCGCCGCACGGTTTTTATTACGACTTGGCTTCGGTGATGTAATCCGTGTACCAGGCGGGACGCGCTCTGTCTCGGAGCTGCCATAATTCTTCATGACTGGTAATGAAGCCATCTTTTGCTTTGAGTTCGGCTTCGCTGTAAAACGAATACTCCGCCTGATACGCTTTCGGCAGCGTTTTCCAGTAGGTCGCCTGCCAGGGCGCGATTTCGCTCCATCGCACAGAATCAGGAGCGGCGATTTTGTAGTGATGCACATCTTTGGCAACCAGGTTTTCCAATACCCCCGCTGAGCCGAAGCAAGACACATTTCGCGGCGAAAGTGTTCGTCGTCCGGTTCGTCAGGAACCGTCCCTTCCCACGTCATGAAAAGTTCCCAATCGGGCTTGGCGAGCGCTTCCCAGGCCGCCCCGCCCTTCGCCGTCAGATAGTAGAGCGTGGCCGGCTCGCCGAACTTCTTGACCTTTGCGAGTTCCTGTTCGATTTGCTGGCGCGTCGGCTTGAAGGCGGCGGCGGTATGCTGGAACCATTCGTCTCTAATTCCAAACCATTGCGCGATGAGATAGCCCTGTTGAAACAGGTCGTCGAGAGTATCGAGCAGCGCGTCTTTGCTCAGGCCATGCGGCGCGCGATTGAACACAACGGCGAAATGATTCCCGTACTTGTCATTGTCCGGCAGCAAATCGGAAAGATGCTGTTCATGATCAACGACGACATCGAGCAGCCAGTACTGTGCGTTGTTCATAGGGTGGTTTGTTTGACATTCGCTCCCGAGGCTCCTGGCGTCGGAAGGGGCTTGCATGGGTGATAGTAAGGTTTCCGCGTTCCGACTTCTCCGACGTATCCTGCCCGTTCCATTCCTATAGGCGACGCTGGGACGCCGCGCGTTGAACGGCCCGCCCCGTCAGAGAGCGCCGAGGCGAACCGCCGCTTCAAGTTCTTCGCCATGCAGGTTGACGCCCGCGATCACGCCGTCGCGACCGATCACCAGGTTGAAAGGAATGGAAGCGATTTGATACGCGCTGGCGGGCGGGCTGTCGAATTCCCCGCCGTCGTGAAGTTGGGGCCAGAGCAGACCGTTGTTTCGCAGGTAGGCTTCCAGCTCAGGACGACTGTCTTCAGGGTCGAGCGAAATGCCGACGACTTCCAGACCCTGCGCGTGATAGGCGTCGTAAAGCGCCTTGACACGGAAAATTTCGTGACGGCTTGGCGCGCACCACATGGCCCAAAAGTCGAGCAGAACGACCTTGCCCTTGAGAAGCTCGAGCGCGATTTCGCCGCCCTGAACGGTTTCGGCGCGCAAGGGAAACGGAAGGCCGCCGGGTTGGAGGCCGGGCAGATAGGGAGGCGTAGAATCCGCATCGCTTTCCGGCAGAGCGCCCGGCGGGGGAACCGCCAGAAACGCCGTCGCCGGGAGAACCGGGTCGAGCGTCCACGAAGAGAAATTCGTGCGCTGGATTTCGACTTTCGGTTCCGTGTCTTCTCGTGAAAAGACGGCGATTCGCAGCGGCAGGCGGGTTTGTTTGTCCAGATAAACCCGCTGCTCCGTCACAAGGCCATAGTAGGTATGAGTTCGCGTGTACACAGCCGCCGAAAGGGTGTCGAGCGTTTCGTCGCCTGCCCGTTGGAAGGCGTCGGTCGGCTTGTTCGCAAAAAGAACGTCCGGCGACAGAACTTCGGCCAGCCCGCTTTCGCTTGTGAGCGCATCGAGCGTAGACGCCGCCGAATGCAGCAAAAACGTGTTGTCGGTTTTGCGGAGTTCGAGCCGGGTTCCGCCGTCCGAGACCAGCAGTCCATACGGGCTGGTTCCGATGGCGAAATGGCCCGCCAGGTCTTCGTTTATGGTAACGTCCTCGATGCGAATGCGTCCCGGACGTTGGGCCTGGACGAACAGGGTTTGCCCGATTATCAGCGGCGCGCAGGGTTCGCCCCGATCATCGAGACTGGCCCGCAAGTCTTTGGCGATAAATGACACGCTGTCGCAGCCGTGAAGGATGCTGTTCATAAAATTCTCTCCGATGTCGCCTCTGGACGCCGCCGCGCGTTCAAGAAGGGACGGTTTCGCGGGACGCTTCGCGCAGCATCGTCAGCAGAATGCCGACTATTTTTTCCACTGCGGTGAGATAATATTCCGTCCGGTCTACGTACACGGTGGTTCCGATGAGACGCAGGAAACGCCAGACGCTGCCAATCGTGACTACGCCGTAAATGGTTTTGAGCGGGCGGTTGTGCATTTGATGGTAGGTTTGCGCCGCCACCATTTCCGCGATGCATTGCCCCCATCCCGTGCTGATGTCTTCGCGCTTGGCTTCGGCGACCGCGACGACGGGCGCTTTCACGCTCAACTGGTCGGGCGACAGGCTGATGAGGTAATCGCAGACGCCGCGCAGTCCCCGCGCCGGGTCGGGGCTGAAGTCCGCGCCGGAAAAGTAGCTGATCGGTTCCGGGAACGCTTCGACGGCATCCAGCAGGATCGGCGCGATCAGCATTTCGGACCGCGCTTTTTCATTGCCGATCGCCAGGGCGCGGGCGGCGCGTTTCGCCAGGGTCTGCCGCAGCAAATCGCTGATGACCGCCGGTTCCGCCGCGAAGTAGTCGCCCTGCGTATCAATGGTCAGGCCGAACTGCGCTTCGACCTGCTCCAGCGTAAATTCGTTGTAAGCCATCGTCCGCGCCTCTCTCGCCGCTGCCGGTATCCTGCGTTTATGCCTAGCCCACCCATGCGCCGTTGGCGTTGTAGCTATAGGAGCGCTCCCAACCCGCAGCGTTCCACAGTGCATCGAGAAGAGGTTTCAAAGCGGCTTTTATAAGCGTCTCGTAATCGTCAATCTGAACATCTGGAAGCAACAGGAGATCACGTTGAATGGGCCGAAAATCCGAATTATCCATGCCGCCCCGTGTATTGATGGAGATAGTGAAGCCTCGAACTCCGACCAAGCTGACTATCAGAAGCAAAGGCGTTTCAACGCCCAACTTCTTACAATTTGCAATAAGGCCTTCCGCACGGTCAACAATGCGGGCGTCATAATCGTACCCCTTGATTTTCTTGGTATCATTGCCTGATCCAAGCGGGTCAATTGCAGCGACGGCTTCAATAATACCACTACGAAAGACTTGCGCGTATTGCCAGTCTTTTTGTTCTGGTCGTACATACTCGCCGAGATTGTGAAAAACGATGCCCTCCAAGTTATAGCGTGGACTAGACCCGAATTTGTAGACGCCCTCATCTCGAGGCGACCTTTGCATTAAAAGAGCAAAATCATAACGCTCCGATGAGGAGAACGCGCTTGCAGGAATGAGATGATAAACAATTTTGGCCCCTTCCTGTAATGGGACAGGCGTTTCGCCAGAGACGATTATGCTCAGACGCTCTGTTCGGAATGCACGAATACGCTCGGCGACAGAGTCGGAGAGCAGAAATGCGGCCCTCACTTCTGGTACGTCGAGGTGGTATGTGCCATTCGATGTGCGTGAAAAAAACTGCATATACTTTTTATGCACGACAGCATGGGGCATTGCCCAACTCTGAGGAATGCGAACCACAATACAGTATTTGCCGTTCGCCAAAGGAATTGCCCTACAAGTTATGTTCGGAATGCGTGGTTGAACGCTGTCACGAATCATACTTTCTAACCGAAGAATTTCTGCATCGGGGTCGGTAATTTTCAACCCCAGTATTTCTACGGGAACGCCATTTTCCTCATCCACGCCGAAAATCAAATTTCCGCCGGAGGCGTTGGCGAATGAGGTTATGTCGGCTCGAAACTCCCGTTTGTCGTCATCCGAATTTCCCACTGAATCACGTTTGTAATCCAGTGTTTTCCCTTCGGGAACCTGATTTGTTTTGAGCGCATGAAGATCGGCTTCTTCAATTTCATCCAAACGTTTGTCCAGAGCCATAATGCCTCCTGTGGCCGAGCCGCTAAACTTGTCGAATCGCTATGCCGTTACGAAAGTCCTACCCCTTCACCGCGCCTGCTGTCAGGCCCGCCACGAACTCTTTTTGCAGGAGCAGGAAGAGGACGA
>JBBRNU010000171.1:0-7862 GCA_038230115.1 Chthonomonadales bacterium
GATCGAATCCGCGCAGCGCTTCTCCGCCGCCCGCGTGGATCGCCTGATCTTCAGCAAACTGGACGAAACCGACAGTTACGGCACACTGCTGAATGTCGCCGACCGCACCGGCATCCCGCTCTCTTACCTCACCACAGGCCAGAAAGTGCCGGAAGACCTGGAGATAGCCGACGGCGGCAAACTGGCCGGTCTGCTGCTGTGCTGAAACCCTGCAACGGGCTGTCCCGCTCTGAAGCGAGACGCAGTTGGCCGCAAGGCGCGGGTCGCTTCTTGAAATTGGAGAAGCGACACTGCGCCTTCGCGTTGGGCGCGAACTAAAGAGTTTTCCATCTTCAGGCGTTTCATTTCGGAATGTTGCGCGAAACCCTTGACAGCGCGCTATCGTATGGTTTATACTTTGCATGACAAAGTACTTTGAAATGTACCGGGCGGGTTGCGCGCTCCAAAAGACGCCGGGGCGCTTCCCGCCGAGGCCAGACGAAAATTTCCGCTTTATGGAAGATGCGGCGAATTATCAGGGTACAATGATATAAGGATGACGCCAGGACCGCCGATAACCAGATAACAGGGCTGACGACGGAGCGGCGCGAAAACTCCGCGCCGGACGCTGCGTTTCAAGCGAAAGACTTGCAGAAGAACTGAAGAACTACGGAGAACAACCATGACGGCAGCAACCACGACCGCGTCCGGCCTGTTGGCGGCGAAACCCGGCACGCGGCGACGCATCATTTTGGCGCGGGTGGCCGGATTTTGTTTTGGCGTCCGGCGCGCGGTCGAGCTGACCCAGACGGCTCGGCGCGAGCGCGCGGGCCGCGTGACCACGCTCGGCCCCATCGTGCATAATGAGCAGGTCATCGCGCGAATGCAGGGCGAAGGCGTGGATACCGCGCCCGCGCTCGAAACCATCACGGAAGGCACTGTCGTTCTCTCCGCGCACGGCGTGACGCCCCTGACCCTGACGCAGGCGAAGGCGCAGGGGCTGGACGTGCTGGACGCCACCTGCCCGTTTGTTACGAAAGTGCATCGCATGGCGAAACTGCTGCACACGCAGGGCTATCAAATTCTGCTGGTCGGCGATCACGGCCATACCGAAGTTCGGGGCATCGTCGGCGCGGTCGAAGCGGCTGGCGGAACCGTAACCATCGTCGCAACGCCGGAAGCGGCGCGCGAGTTGACCCTGGGCAAGAAGGTCGGGCTGGTCTCGCAGACCACGCAGCGAGCCGATAACTTCGCCGCGATTGTCGCCGAAATCAGCCGCCGTTGCGCCGATGTGCGCGCCCTGAACACGATCTGCGGCGCGACCGACGAGCTTCAGGACGCCGCCGTGCAATTAGCGCGCGAGGCCGATGTCGTGCTGGTCGTGGGCGGCAGAAAAAGCGCCAACACGCGCCGACTACGCGACCGCTGCGAGGAGCTAGGCGTTCCGGCCTATCACATCGAAACCTGCGACGAGATTGACGCGGGCTGGCTGGACGGCAAAACGGTCGTGGGGCTGACGGCGGGCGCGTCCACGCCCGATTGGATCATCGAAGAAGTGGCCCGCGCCCTGAACGGCGGCGACCTGCCTGCCGACTGGCGCCTGCATCACCCCGACGAGTGAAACGCCCAACGGACATTTGTCATAAAGCGTAGAAACTATAACCACCCCGGCGCGTTCGATCTAACGATCCTTCACGCCGGGGCTTTTTGTCGCGTCGAAGTTTTGCTTCGGGACGCGGCGAGACACTGACGTCAGCCCGTTGGCAGTCCTCTGCGGGGTATGCTACTCGACTTGCTGCCCGGCATGTTTCTAATGTTCAGGTTCCTCTTACGGTGAATAGTGTGCGCTTGGATAATTTGCCCCTTGCATTTATTACCAACTTCAGGATGAAGACAGTATCTTTCGCGAGAATATAGTCTTCTTATAGTAGCTAGGCTATCATTAAGGGGCAATGGCTGTTTTTTGTGGCGGTTTAAATGGCAATCTTTGTATGTCCGTCCCGATCCACACCAGCAAAGAATGCTTTGTTCGGATTGATTGTTCATTGAACTTGTAGCAGGGTTGACAATTACGGCGCGTCGGACCAGAAGCGTACCGGGGGCAGGTCGTGGACGCCCTTGCGAAGCGCCTGCTCCCACTGCGTGCGGATTTCGCGCAGGTCGGGGTCTTTTTCGGAAAAGCGGCGCTGACGCAAAATGTCCAGGTCGCCGTCGGCATACACCAGCAGGTCAATCGGCGGGCCGACCGTGACGTTGGAGCGCATCGTCGAATCGAGGGAAATCAGCGTGTACTTCGCCGCCTCTTCCAGCGTCGTGTACTCGTAATGCACGCCCCGATCCAGTATCGGACGTCCGTACTTGCTTTCCCCGATCTGCAAATACGGCGACTCCACGCTGGCCGCGAGCGGGTTGCCCTGCGGATACACCAGATACAGGCCGTGCGACTCGCCCCGAATTTGGCCGCCCAGCAGCAGATGCACGTTGAACCGAAAGTCGTCGCGCTCCAGCGCCGCCCGATCCAAATCCGACACGTAGCGCACCACGTCGCCCAAAACGCGCGCCGCGTCGTACAGCGTCGGCGCGACCGCCAGCCCCTGGCCTGCCTCGAAGTCCTTTCGCAGGAGCGCGATGATGGACTGCGAGAGCGACAGACTTCCGCTCGTCAGAACCACAAAAACCCGCTCGCCCGGCAGCACGAACGTGTGCATCTTCCGGCAGACGTTGACTTGATCGTAGCCCGCATTCGTGCGCGAGTCCGACCCCAGCGCCAGCCCCTGGCGCGTCATGATTCCCAAACAGTAAGTCATCGCCCGTCCCGTCCTTTTCCGCCCGGTTTTCCCGCTCGTTTTCGCTCGGTCTCGTATTGTACCCCACGCGGAAAAACGGGTACTCTATCCCTGCCCCGCGCGCCCGCAATAAAAAGGTCGAAATGACGCCTGGCGTGGGACGGAAACGCCCCGGTTCAGGAACGAGCGCCGCTTCCTTATCGGGGCGAAAACGCCCTCCAAGCATGGGGAGGGGATCAAACAGCCTCAATCGCAGAAGGAACGATATAACCGCGATGCTGATTCGGATTGGGTACGATATTATTTTCAACATTGCCGCGCCGACCCCGATGGCGCTGCTGCTTTATACGCACCCGTCGCTTGCCAACAATCTGCGGCAGCCGGAACAATTGCAAGTCTCGCCGGACACGCCCACGCACGAGTTCCTGGACAATTTCGGCAACCGCTGCGTGCGCCTGGTCGCCCCGCCCGGCCCGCTTCGGCTCTACAACGACGCCCTGATCGAAGACAGCGGCGAGCCGGACGCCGTTTATTGGGACGCGGTCCAGCATCCAGTGGAAGACCTGCCTGACGAGACCCTGCCGTTTCTGCTCGCCAGCCGCTATTGCGAGGTGGACAGACTTTCCGACATCGCCTGGAATCTGTTCGGGCAGTCGGAACCGGGCTGGCCGCGCGTGCAGGCGATTTCCGATTGGGTGCATCAGCATGTCGCGTACGGCTATCAGCACGCCAACCCCCTCAAGACCGCCTTCGACGTGTACGAGACGGGCGGGGGCGTGTGCCGCGATTTTCAGCATCTGGCCGTCACGCTTTGCCGCTGCATGAACATTCCGGCCCGCTACGTGGCGGGCTATCTCGGCGACATTCGCATCGAGCCGACGCCGACGCCGATGGATTTTCACGCCTGGTTCGAAGCGTATCTGGGCGGACGCTGGCACACGTTCGACGCCCGCCACAACACGCCGCGCGTCGGGCGCGTGCTGATGGCGCGGGGCCGCGACGCCGTAGATGTCGCGCTCACCACGTCCTTCGGCAGCGCCCAATTGCATCAATTCATCGTCCGGGCGGAGGAGATTGTCGAAGCGGACGCGAGCGTGCGCCTGGAGGAAGCAGGCGCGGTCGCGCGCTCGGAGGAAATAGGGCTGACAAGGTAGAACGGAAGCGGTGAACGCGGGCGAAATTCAACGGGCGAGCGAAAGCGGCGAAATCGAGGTTCCCATGCCAACGGAGGCAAGTGAAAAAGAACGGGTCAGCGCCCTCTCGGCGCGGGCTTTGGGCGTCGGCCTGATCTGCGTGGCGATTACCTGCGTGATCGTCTGCTACGCCGAACTGGTCGTCAACAAAATCCAGATCGGGTTTTTGCAGCTGCCCCCCGTCGTCATCGGGATGCTCGTGATGCTGCTGGGCTTTCAGGCGGTCATGGCCCGCATTTCGCCGCGCTTTCGCCTGAAGACGCACGAAATGTTCACGGTCTATGTTATGATGCTCCTGGCGGCGATGGTGTCGTCGCGGGGCCTGCTGGAAAAACTGATCGCCCTGCTGATCGTGCCGAACTATTACGCGACCGGTGAGAACAACTGGAAAGGCCTGTTTTTTAAGTCTATCCCGCGCTGGGCCGTGCCGTTCAACCCGGACGGCGAGCCAAAGCAGTTCGTGGCGACGCGCTTTTACGAGGCGCTGCATCCCGGCGAGCGCCTGCCCTGGCAATATTGGGTCGTCCCGATGGCGATGTGGGGCGTGTTCGTCGCGCTGATGTTTACGGCGTTTCTGTGCCTGGCCGTGATTTTGCGGCGACAGTGGGCCGACAACGAAAAACTCTCGTTTCCGCTCGTGCAGCTGCCTCTGGAGATGCTGGGCGGCAAGGTCACGAGCGGCGGAAATACGGGCGGCGAGGGCGAAAGTTTTCTCAAGAACCCGCTAACCTGGATCGGGTTCGCTCTGCCCGCATTCGTGTTTGGCTTCAACGGCCTGCATCAATGGATTCCCAGCATCCCGGACATCGCCACTGACATTGACATCGGCGCGTACATGACCACGCCGCCCTGGAACGGCATCGGCTTTTTGCATCTCTATCTCTCGTTCGCCGCCGTCGGCTTCTTCTACCTGCTGCCGACCGACCTGCTCTTTTCGCTCTGGTTCTTTTTCCTCTTTACCAAAGGCGAGGAGGTCGTGGCGACCGGCCTGGGCTACGAACCGGAAGCCATGCCGATGTACCCCTGCAAGTTGTTCGAGGGGTATCAAGTCATGGGCTGCTATGTGGTCTTGGTCGCGTTTATGGTCTGGTCGGCGCGTCCGCACCTCAAGCGCGTCTGGCAGGCCGCGACCAATTTGCGCCGTCAGCCCGATGGCGAAGATCGCGACGAAGTCCTGCCGTACCGGGTCGCGTTCTGGGGGCTGATCGCCAGCGTCCTGCTCGCGTCCGGCTGGATGACCCTCCTGGGCATGGCGTTTTCGCTCGCCCTGTTCGAGCTGTGCGTCCTCCTGTTTCTGGTGGCCCTGGTGATGGCGCGCAGCACGAGCGAGGCCGGAATGCTGATGACGGAAACGTCGTTCCGCCCGATGGACATGTACCGTATGGTCGCCGACCCGCGCAATCTGGGCGCGGCGAACATGACCGGCGTGGCGTTTCTGGACGGCCTGTGGATGCGCGATCAGCGCGGCCTGATCCTGACCGGCTTTCTGGACGCCATGAAATTCGCCGAAGGCGTGCGCGTGAAGCGACGCTCCCTCCTGGGCGTGTTCGTAATTACTCTCGTGGCCGCTTTGGGCATTGCGGGCGCGCTGCACATCGCCCTGCCCTACAAGCTCGGCGCGGTGCAAATGTCCGGCTACGTCTATCAAGCCAACCCGGTCTGGGCCTTCAACGACGCCGCGACCGTGCTGAACCGCAGCCGGACGCCCCTGCCGTTCTACGCCACGATAAACTTTGGCATCGGGGCGCTGGCGACCATTTTGATCGCGACCCTGCGAACGCGCGTTTTGTGGTTTCCCCTGCACCCGCTCGGCTACGCCCTGTCGGGAACCTGGACAATGTTCGTCTTCTGGTTCGCCTGCATGGTCGCCTGGCTGCTCAAGGTCGTTTTGCTGCGGTATGGCGGCATGAAGCTGTATGCCCGCGCCCGCCCGTTCTTCCTGGGCATGGTGCTGGGCGAATTTACGATGGCGGTGCTGTTTACGCTTCCGGCCCTGTACGACCGCTTCACCCCGACCCCGACATTTCCCTGGCCGTAAAGCCCTGAAAAGGGCGGGTTTGCGGGGGGGGCGCGGCGCAAAAAGGAGGGCGCGGCAAGCCGCGCCCCTATGAACGTCCGGTTCGCGAACGTTGGGTAAGCAAAATCGTTCCGCCGTTCCCGGCATAAGCGCTGGATTCAACGTATCTGAACGCGCCCGGACGTTGACAGCGGTGGTCGCGCCTGTTATACTGGCGTGGCCTGCCGGGACGGCCCGACAGATTGGCCTGGCGCCTCGGAAGCATGAGACAAAAAGAAAACTCGCCCGAATCGAATACGCAGCGCGTCGAAGCGTTCAGCGACGGGGTGTTCGCGATTGCGATTACGCTGCTGATCCTCGAAATTAAGGTTCCCCGCCTGCATGGCGGGAACGGCGGGGCCAATCTGCACACCGCGCTGCTGCATTTGTGGCCCTCGTATTTCGCCTACGTGTTCAGTTTCGTTATGATCGGTATCTACTGGGCCAACCACCATTACATCTTTCGCCTTTACGCGCGCACGAACCACTATTTCGACCTGCTCAACGTCTTCTTCCTGATGTGCATTTCGTTCCTGCCGTTCCCGACGGCGGCGCTGGCCGAATACATCAACGACGCCCGCAATCAGCAAAACGCTGTCGCCTTTTACGCGCTCGGATTGCTGCTGCCCGCGCTCGCCTGGTGGTTTCTCTGGCTGTACGCGCGCCGCGCCGGTCTGCTGGACGAGAATTTAGACGACGCTTTCGTGCGCTTTCTCGACCGACAGTATTGGGTTTCGATTGCGCTCTATTCCGTCGCCTTTGTCATCAGCCTGTGGAACGCAATCGTCGCGCTCACGGTCTGCATCGGGTTGACCGGCCTGTACGCCCTGCCGCCCAAAACCCCGGTCTACCGGAAATGACGAAGAAGTGGCTGCCGGGAGTTGAAAGCCCCCGGCGCAAAAGCCCGGCGATTGCCAGAAATGGAAGCCCCCGGCAAACGGCTCGCCTGGCCCAAAAACGGTGGCCCTGAAATTTCATCTGAGAGAGAGTGTGCCTGATGCGTCCGATTCGCGCCGTCACCCGATTGATCCCCGTCCCGATAAAAGAAAAAATTGTCACGCTTCAGGCGGAACGGCGGGAAGCGCGCCGCCTGCGCGACCTCAAAAACAACCTCTTCGGCGATCTCGCCGCCCTGGTTCCTCCGACGGACGCGATGTTCGACGGCACGCAGACGATCGAGGACTTCAAGGCGAACGGCGAAGAATTTCTCGCCATCTACAAGAACTTGTGTGGCTTGCAGCCCGACGAAACAATGCTGGACGTCGGCAGCGGCATCGGGCGCAAGACTCTGCCGCTGACGCGCTATTTCAGCGAACAGGCCCGATACGAAGGCATTGACGTGACGAAAGCGGGCGTAGACTGGTGCGCGGCGAAAATCACGCCCCGCTTTCCCAATTTCCGTTTCCAGCCGATTGACGTTTACAACAAACTTTACAACCCGACCGGAAAATACAAATCCTCGGAATATCGTTTCCCTTTTGCCGACGCGACGTTTAGTTTTATTATGCTGGGGTCGGTTTTCACGCATATGCTGCCCGACGACCTGGGGCGCTATCTGTCGGAAATTCAGCGCGTCCTGAAACCGGGCGGGCGCTGCCTGATTTCCTACTTCCTGCTCAACGACGAAGCCTTGCGCTGCATCGCAAGCGGAAGAAGCGCGCTCGCTTTTTCGCACGTTCACGGGCCGTACCGCGTGGAGTTCGAAGAGCAGCCGGAAAACGCCATCGCCTTCGAGCAGGACTGGATTGCCAGGTTGTACGACGAGACCGGTTTTGACATCCAGCGCGTGGAGGTTGGTTCCTGGTGCGGGCGGGAGAACTTTCTGAGTTATCAGGACTTGATTCTCGC
>JBBRNU010000172.1:0-7832 GCA_038230115.1 Chthonomonadales bacterium
AACCGCCCCACCAGAACAGTCGCGCCGTCTCGCGCCGCTGTCGGCGCGCGGACAGATGCCCGATACCGAGCAGATACGCCCCGACCGGCAGCGCGTACACGTCGAGCAGGCCCAACTCCGTCCAGGCCGGGTTTTGCGTAACCCAGTTATGCACGATCAAGCCCCACCCGATGAGCAGGCTCCAGGTTCCGACATGCAGGCAAATTTCGCCCAGCGCCATCGCCCACAGCCCGTACCAGATCACGCCGCCCCAGCCCAACGTGAGAACGCTCCACTGCCCCTCGCCCGTCGTTTCGACCGCAAGCAGGGCCACTATCAGGCTGAACAGGCTGACGCCGCCCGCCGTCACCAGGAGGGGCGGGGCCAGTTGCCGCAAGGCGTCGCGCCGCCGCGCCCGCCAGCCCAGAACCATCCAGAACAACCCGGACTGCACGGCGTAAAAGGCGAACTTGGGCCAGGACAGCATGGTCGCCGGGTCGTGCGTGAACGCGGCGGTATGGGTCAGCAGGGCGTGCAGGTAGGCCAGCGTCAGGGTCGTAACGCCAAAGGCCGCCGCTTCTTTCGTGCGCCGCCAGAGCGTCCAGACCGCGAACAGCAGGCCGTAACTCGCCAGCGTCAACGTCGTCAACAGCGGGGCGACAGCGCGCCAGGGCCAGCGTGTCAGACCGTCCGCCGCGCCCGCCGACAGCAGCAAAACCGGAGCGGAAATCGCCAGGAGTGTATGCAGCGCCGCCTGCCCGATGTTCTCAAATTCCGTTTCCGCCTGCTGCAGGGCCAGAATTCCGACAAGCGCCAGCAGGGGCAGAAACGCGAGCGCGAGCCATTCCGGGCGCAGGTGAAGCGGAAAGTACAGCGTGTGCAGCCACGCTCCTGCCCCAATCGCCGCGCCCAAGCTTGCGTCGAGTGGCAGCCGCTCGCGCCGCGCCACCCGCCCATACGCCCACGCCGCAAGCGCGCCGCCGATTGTCCACAGAATGTCGGCAAAAAGACTATCCGGGACGGACATCGGCCAGGCGGTTCGCCAGACAAAATACGCGGCATAGCCCGCGACGAGCGGGAGCGGAGCGAGCCGCCGCCAGCCCGCGCTTTGCCAGCGCCGCCCGATTTGCCAGTAAAGCGCCGCCCACGCCAGCATCATCAGCGACCAGGCCGGAACCGCAAAATGCGCTTGCGGCGCGAGAACCGAGACCTGCCACGCCGCGCCCGCCATCGCCGCGCCCTGCCCGCCAATCCCCATCACGCGCGCCCAGGCCGCAGGGTGGGCTTTCGCGTCCTCCCTATTTGTCGCGGGTTGTTGTTCCCCCCGCTCCCGATCCAGCAGGAAAAATGCGACCGCGCACAAGACGCCGCCATACGCCATCAGCGCGCCGGGGAAAAACCCGGTCGGACTGCCCGCCCAGATCAGGGCGAGAACCAGCCCCACGCCGCAGTCGGCAAGCGCGGCGTAAGCGATTCGCGGGTTGCGACGCTGATGGGCCAGAATTAGAGTCAGCGCGCCGCACCCCACAGCGAATAATGTATCATATCCCGCTTCGGCCCGATTCCACCAGCCGCTATCGGAATAATTCAGCGCATATGCCCCGACCTCAACGGTTGCTAGAAACAGGGCGATTGTCGCGACTTGCAGCCAGGCTTGCGTCATGCGCGCGGAACCGTCAGAATTATCGAGACGGCCTGAACTATCGGCAGTCTGTATTGGTCGCGCGTTGTAGGCCGATAGCGCCAGCGCGGTCGCGCTCCATGCCAGCAGGACGAAACCCGCGCCATGCCACAAAACGGCGGCGCTGGAATTTTGCAGGGCGATGGCCGCGCCGCCCGCGATAAATCCGCTGCTCGCATACGCCATGCGCGGCGCGTTCAGGGCTTGCGCGGCGACCGCGTACAACGTCCCGGCGACGACGAGCAGTCCGGCGAACTGGCCCGTACCGCCCTGCGTTTCAAGAAACGCCTCGAAGATGCCGACGACAACGACAAGATGGCCCCACAGTTGCAGCGCCGACGCCCACGCCGCCCCGGTCGGTTCGGACGCGGCAACTGTCGAAGCCGCTCCCATCAAACTGCCCGTAATTTTTCTCATTCGATAGGCCGCGCCGAAACAAAGCGCGGCATACGCAAGATACACGCCGCCCACCGCCAGCGATTCCACTGACGACAGACCAAATAATTTGGGCGAAAACGCCTGCTCGATAGTTATGAGCGTGATCAGCGCGCTGGATTGAAACAGATGCAGGTAGGGAATTTCGCGCCAGCGTTGCAGCAGCCAGACCGCCAGCGCGGTTGCGGCCAGACTCGCCCCCAGCATGACCGTGTGCAGCGGCAGCGCGCCGAGCAGCCAGTATTTATTGACGGCCAGAACATCGCAGCCTACAAGAATAGTCGCGAGGGCGTGGTACACAAACGCAGCCCAGGGATTTTCCTGCCGCGTGCGCTGTCCGAACGCCCAGAACAGCAGCGTCAGGCCCATCGGCACACAGGGAACCAGCCCGATGAGATACGCCCCGACCCAATCCCAGGCCAGAATACTTTTCATCGCCACCAGAACCAGAATGGCGGCGAGCGCGAAAATCGCTTTCAGCGCGTGTTCCTGAAAGAACTCCCGCAATCCCCCGCCCGCTTTCGGCGACGCGCTTTGCGTTCCGTTCAGGCTTGAACCGTTGGCGTTCTGGTTTGCCGCGCCGGGCTGCCCCGCTTCATACGCGCCTTGCGGCGGCGCGGGAAACGGCATGGGCGGGAGCGGCGGCAAGGTTGGCGAGGGCGAGGCGGCTCGGTTCGACGAGACCGCTTCGGGCGCGGACGGTGGCAAAACTGAGGCTTGCGAAGTGGTTGGCGTGGCTGCGGAGTTGGTCACGTTCAGCCGGATCAGGAGTGCGCGTTCCCGATCGGCGACTTCGGCGCGCAGGATTGCTTCACTCGCTTCAGAAATCAGGTTCCGCGCCCGCCAGCCGGAAAATTGCAGATGGACATACGCGAGATGCCCGATTTCAGCCCGCGCCGCCGCTTCGGGTGGCAGCGCTTTGCCGCACTGCACGCAAAACTGCGCCCAATCCGCGTTGGCCCCGCCGCAAATGGGACAGCGGACTGGATTCGACGACACGATTTCCGACGACGGTTTGACTGCGGACGAGTCCGGCATGGTTTCTTCCCTCCGTCACAAACGACGCCCGTTGCCAACGAGACGAATGGCCTTTTCATTTCGGTTCGCTGTAGTATACGCCCTGCCCGGCCTGCGCGCATGGGCCGTTCGTCCCATTCCCAAAAAGAAAACGTCCTGAACTTTCGAGTTGTCAGGACGTTTTCTACGTGAAATCATGGTGCAAATCAACCACGCGCCGCCAATGCTGACAATCGCGTCGCCAGTTTATTTTCGACGCGCTCAGTCCATGTCGAAGGCGACCTTGCCGCACAGTCCGTCGCGCATCAGGGCCATGCCCCGGTCGAATTCCTCGAACGGCAGAGGGCGCATAATTGTGGTTTTCCGTTCGGAAGTTTATTCCGTATGGGGCGGCAGGCCTTTGTAGCGTCTGCGATAAACAGTTTCCACCGTCGGCGCAAAATTTTCGAGGCGAAGCGGCGAATTCTCCTGCGGGATCGAGTCGCTGACGCTGCCGTCTGCCGGTTTCCATACCAGCAGCGTAATCGCTTCCGCCATGTAGGGTGAACCCTCCACGCCGGTGCGACGCGCCAGACGCTCCAGCGTCTCGACCAACGCAGTTCGCTGCGCTCCGCCCAAACACGGTTCGGGAACCGCCACGACAAAGGCGACGATGGCGTGAGGAAAACGACTGTGAACGGTAGTGGCCTCCGTCGCCAGATCATTGACCATGTTCTGCCAATTTTTACCGACGCTCTTCTTATCGTTGAGCGTTTTGCTATCGAAGGCGAACCGCACTCCATCCGGACGGTAGCCAACATCGAAATTCTGCGGACGGACGCCGCCAACGATACGAACCGGGCCGACCTCCACACAGTCCGCCTGCGGCGCAGTCAAAGCGTTGGCGCTTGGCGAAACGATGGGAACGCCGCCAAGCATCACGGCCAGCGAACGCCCGACAGCCATGTCAATCAGCCTGCCCAGGTCGCCCGATGAAAAGGGAGGCGTGCGGCTCAGGTTTTCGCCATTGCGCTGCCACGCCGCGCCGAATTTTGCCAGTTCCGCGACATCAATGACAATGGGCGGCATTGTTTTCAAAGTTGCCATAGCGTCAGAGAATGGTTTGCGTTGCCTTGTTGCGCGCGGGCGCTTTGCGGCCCAGGCGACGCCCGGACAATTTGCGCCAAATCTGCCGGAACTGCGCGCCCTCCGCCGCCGTGAAACCGAAGCGCGGCAGTAACAGCGCGTCGTTGACCTGCAAAATGGCGTCAATGTTTCCGGCCCGCTCCTCCCGGTCAATCCACGCGCTGTCCAGCATAATTTCCGGCGCAAACGGGAGCAGCAGACGGTCGGCCTCGTTCGGCTCCAGTTCCAGTACGCCGCCGCCGTAACTGCGGCCCATAACCTCGGCAAACGCGAACGTCAGCGAGTTCAGGAAAGCGGCGGCGAGCGGCGCGGCCAGTTCGGGCTGATGGCAGCGAACTCGGTGTATCGTATCCGTCGAGATGGCCCGCGCAGAATTGGCGACCATTTTTGGATAAGCATAAATCTGCCGAAACAGGAACGCATCCGAAACGTCCCGGCTCGGCACGATGTACCAGAATTTGCGATTGCGGCACTTGAATCCGGCATGAACGTCTCGCGCCTGCCCCGATTCGAGATACCGCTGCGCGGCGAGAGGCAGTTCTTCAAAAGGAGCGGACGGCAGATTCAACAGGTGACAGGCCACGCCTGCCGCCCGGTTGGACTGCCATTCGCTTTCCGAATAAAGCAGGCCGGGCAGTTGCGCGGTGCGACCAACCAGGGGCAGCGTATATTCGGTCAGTCCCCATTCCTGCGCTTCCGCTTCGCTGAGGACGAAAAAGTCGTTTTTGCCGGTGACAACGCCCACGTCAACGCAGCCGAAATCGGCAAAACGCGGCAGGGCTAGGTTAGCCCGCGCCGCCCGCAGCAGCGCGATTTCGCTTTCCTCCAGATAATACTGCGTCCACTTTTCCGCCGCGTGGTCCATCGCCTTCAAATGCCGTCGCTCGCGCAGCTGCACCGTGTAGCGCTCCAGGTCGTCGGCATCGGAAAGCTCGATCACGTCAATGCCGCTCTGGATACCGGGCGACTTTTCCGCCAGCAGCAAAACAACCTCCTGCTGGATGCCCGCGAACACCAAACGGCGAAATGTAATCAGAGTAATCGCCCCGAAATGGCGCGACAGAAAGGCGCGCGTCTCTTCCGCGTACTTCACCTGCAGCAGTTCGGCGGGAATGACCATTGCCAGCCGCCCGGTCTTTTTCAGGCGCAGACTCGCGGCAATCAAAAACGGCGTCCAGGAATTGGTCAGTTTGTTCGGACTCAGGCCCGCTGTCTGCATGATGCGGAACGCTTTGTGCCGCTGCTCTTCGGGAAAACTATGGTAGCGCAAAAACGGCGGGTTGCCGATCGCCACGTCGAACTGCCGCTCGATCACGCCCCACGCCTGACCGTCGAAATCGAAAAAGTCGCCGACCGCAACCGCTTCTTCGCCGTGAACGCCCAACTCCCGCAGCCGCGCCCGCGCTTTTTCGGCCTCCTCCGCGTACAGCTCGACGCCCTGCGCCTGACACGCGATGGCTTCGGGCTGCGCGCCCAACGCAAGCAGGCGGCGCGCCGCCGCCGCCAACACTTCGCCATCGCCGCAGCTCGGCTCCAGAATCGTGTCTTCGGCGCTTTGCACGGCCCAAGACGCCAGAAAGCGGGCTATCGCCGGAGGCGTATAGTAGCCGCCGCGCAGTTTTTGCGTAGTCAACTCAAGCAGAGGCGGGCCGGTCATTCGTTCTCCAAAGTTTCTTTGTCGCTGACAAATTCAATCCATGTCGAAGACGACCTTGCCGCACAGTCCGTCGCGCATCAGGGCCATGCCCCGGTCGAATTCCTCGAACGGCAGGTGGTGCGTGATCGCCGGGGCGACGTCGAGCCGGCCCGACGCCAGCAGCGCCCGCATCGTGTCCCAGGTCTCGTACAGCCGCCGCCCGACGATGCACTGCACTGTTAGCCCCTTGAAAATCATGTCTTCGGCCATGTCCAACTCAACCGTTTGCGCCGGGATGCCCATCAGCGAGACGCGCCCGCCGCGCCGCGCGATCCGCATCGCCTGCCGGATCGCGGCCGGAGCGCCCGACATTTCCAGCACCACGTCCACACCCTGCCCGTCCGTGCGCGCGGCCACAAACGCTTCCAAATCCTCGCGCCCCACGTTCAGCGCGGCGTCCGCCCCCAACTGCTTCGCCAGATCAAGCCGATAATCTTTCGTGTCGGTTGCGTACACAACCGACGCGCCCGCCGCCCGCGCTACGGCCACTGCGAAAATGCCAATCGGCCCGCAGCCCAGAACCGCCACCGACCGCCCGGCAATTTCTCCGGCGAGCGTGGCGTGAACCGCGTTGCCCAGCGGGTCTTGGATGCAGGCGAGATGAGGCGGAGTCGCGCGGTCGTTCTTCCACGCGCTGCCTTCCGGCACGACGACATAGGGCGCGAAACAGCCGTCCACGTCCACGCCCAGAATGCGCGTGTTGGCGCAAACGTGCCGCTCGTTTAGCAGGCACTGACGGCAATGCCCGCACGTCCAGTGACTTTCGCCGCTGATATAATCGCCGACCCGCAAGTTCGACACATCCGCCCCGACCTCGACAATCTCGCCCGCGAACTCATGGCCCATGATGCGCGGCGGCTTGACGCGGTTCGCCGACCAGCGATCCCAACTATAAATATGGTAATCCGTGCCGCAAATCGAGGTCGCCAGAACCCGCGCCTTGACCTGATTCGGGCGCGTGATCTGCGGCTCGGCCACATCGCAAATCTCGGCTCCCGCCGCCGCGCGCGTCTTCACAATCGCCTTCATAAAAAATTCGATTTCCTTTCCATTTCAAAAAGACCCGTCCTCTCCTGACTTCTCCCTACTAAGAGGAGGAACCAAGTCTCTGTTCCTTACGAGGAGGTTAGGGTGAGATTCGTCTTTCCTGTGAAGAGCAAACCCAACGCCTTCGCTCCCCTCTCCTTGCATAAGAGGGGCCGCCAGCCAAGCGTGAGGCGAAGCGTCGCTATGCCAGCGGGGGCGGCGTGTCCAGCAGGCGCGGCGGCGGGTTTTGGGTCAGCCGGGGGAAGAAGTAGGTCAGCAAAATCTGGATCGAGGCCGCGACCGGAACCGCCAGCAGCATCCCCCAGATGCCAAACAGGGTCGCCCCCGCCATGAGCGCGAAAATGCTGACCACCGGGTGCAGGCCGACCGACGCCCCTACGACGCGCGGATACAATATCTGGTCGAAAATGGTTTGCGTCACCGTCGCTGACACGACCACGATCAGAGCGTACAGCAGCGAGTTCGCGGGCGCGTGGAACACAAACAAAACCGTGTGCCGCTCCATCAGATATGCAATGGCTCCCGACGCGACGGCTGTCGAGAACGGGCCGACGTAGGGAATCGCGTAAAACAGCCCGGCCAGCATTCCCAGAAACAGCGCGTATCGCACGCCGAGCAGGGAAAACAGCAGGACTGCCGCAATGCCGTACAGCGCGCAGATTTTCGCCAATCCGCGCAGGTACGCGCTGAACACGTCCACGATTTCCCGGCTCATCACGTCAATTTGATCCTGGTGCGATTCGGGAAACAGGGCGATCAGTCGGGCGCGCAGAAGGGGATAATCCCGCATAAAGAAGAACGCCGAGATGGGAATGATGATGACCCAGAGAATTTTCGAGGCCGCGTCCTGAA
>JBBRNU010000173.1:0-7830 GCA_038230115.1 Chthonomonadales bacterium
CGACGCAAATTCGGCTGCGCGCGCAAATTCGGCTGCGCGCGCAAATTCGGCTGCGCGCGTTCGCGGGCAAACGCGGCTGCCCGCGCCCTTATCCATCGCCATGCATCGCCACCCATCGCCGATAATCTACACCGACACTCCATTCTGACCAGGAAGACCGGAAATGCCAGAAGTCAGTATAGCATACCAAAACCGGGTAAGGCTACGGAAGCGGCTCGACGACGCCCTATACGTCCGATAATGTAGAGTGCCGGGCGCAAGCCTCCCGGAACAAACCTTTTTCAGGCGCGCTAGCGCGCCTGAAAAAAACGCGGGCCGCATCGCGGCCCGCCCCCTCGCCTTTCCTTCTTTTAAGAACGCAACGACATTTTGGCGCGCAGGTCTTTCCGTCCGCGAGGTCGCCAGCGAAGCGCGCGGAGCCTCCATGCCGGGGCTTTTATAGCCCCGCACAAAGTCCGAGCAGCCTTTAACGCTTCCTTCTACCGGCTGCCAGCGAGCGCGGCGGCTTATCGCTTTCGGCTGGCGAGCGCATCGTTCACCGTCGTCGGCAGGACGCTGCCCATCAAATCCGGCCCTATCGCCAACACCTTCCCGCTGTCTCCATCCACAAGAACGCCGTTGGGAATTTCGTGGATGCCGTAGAGCAGCGCGATTTCGGCGCGCAGCCCGCCGCCGTCAAAAACGGTCGAACTGTCCAGCCCCGTCTGTTTCACAATGCGCCGGACGACTTTTTCCTGCTCGGCCCGATCCATGTTGATTCCGCATATTTCCAGCCCCGCGCCGCCCTGACGATACAATTGCAAAGCCGAAGCCGCGGCGCGCAGGCTGGCATCGTTCGTGGAACTCCAGAAGTACAGCAGCACGACTTTTCCGGCGTAATCGTCCGGGAAGTGGATGGTATGCCCGTCGAGCGCATCGGCCTCGAAGTCAATGCAGCGCCCGCCCACCCTCAGCGTCGCCGCCGTAACCGGCTCGCGGCCCTTCTTCACGATCGGCATAAACGCCAGCCGCGTACCGCGGGCGTCAATCGAACCCACCTCGTAAACGCCCCCGGCGACGTGCAGGGGTTTGGCCGCATCGAACGCCTCGCGCTTCGGGTCGAATTTGCCGTCGCCGTTGCGGTCAATCAGAACCGTTACGCGGGCCGGGTCGTCGTCCTCATGCTTGATCAAGTCGAAACGCCCGTCCAGCGCCTGATCCACCAGCGCGATCCGATACGCCGTTCCGTTCAGCGTCACTTTTCCCGTCCGGCTGTACTCCCGGTTGTACGTCAGGTCGTCGCCCGCTAGAGTGAAGGTCAGGACGCTTGGCGTCTGCCCGGCCCGGCCCGTGATATTATAATGCGCCACGACCGTGGCCGTTCCGGTCAGTTCGTTGTCGGAAGCGGCTTTCGTGTCCAAAGCTGGTCGCGCGCCTTCTCTGACGCCCCCCGGAGCCGCCGCAGCGGGCGTCAGGAGAATCGGCGCGTCATCGGTCAAATCGCCGTTGCCGTTCGCGTCCACGTACAAGCGCGCCCGCTTCACGCCCGATGACGTGTCCAGCGCGATGGCGATCTCGTTGTTCTTGCTGTCGCCCATTTTGATGACGGCATACGCGGGCGCGTACCGATAGGTCGGCTCTTTCGTAATCAGCGCCGGTTTGGTCGGGCTGAGTTTCAGTTTCACCGGCGTGATCGCATGAACGCCGCCGCTCGGCGAAACCTCCAGATCGGCCAGAATCGCCTGATCCGCTCCGGCCTTTCCCAAGCCCCCGGTCGCCAGCGCCAGCGCGACGAACATCCCCCATCGCGTCGTTTTCATGTCCCTGTCCTTCCCTTCCTTCTCCGACTTCGACAGCGCGGCCCGCCGCCGCCCGCCGCATAAACCGCCATGCTGCCGACAGCGTTCGCCAACAGCATCCCGATTTCCTGTTTTTCCAGCCGAAAACGAAGCGGTGAAAGATCAACGCGGGGCCGGCCTCGACGCTGCGGACTTCAATGCAGAATGGTTTCCCGCTGCGCGCCCGCCGCTACGGAGCCGCCCATCGCTTTCAGCAGCGTCTGCTCGGCCTGCGCCATTTGCCGGTCGCGGCTCGTGTAGGCGAAGGCCGGCGCGACAGCGACATCCGGCGCGACGCCAACGCCTTCCAGGGGCTTGCCGTTCAGTTTCAAGCCGTCAACCGCCAGTTCCAGCAAACTCTCCTTGCCGATAGGAAACACGCCCGCGCCTAAAAACGCGCCCGCCGTCCGCCCGCCCACCAGAGTCGCCCGGCCCGCCGCGCGCAGTTGGTACGCCAGAAACTCTTTCGCGCTGCGCGTCCCGCCGTTGATGAGGACGACCAGGGGTTTCGTGTAGCCCGAATGCTGAACGCTGCGGATTTCGCGCATTTGATGCTCCCAGGTCACGTCCGGGCGTAGGAATACGTCGCTGAAGCCCCAGGGATGCCCGCCGTACCCATCGCGCAAATCCAGAATCAGGCCGTCCGTCGCGTACAATTTATTCAGAACCAGACGATCCAGCGTCGTTTTGAACGCCTCATCCGCCATCGTCCACAGATGCACGTAACCGACCTTGCGCCCGCCGACTTCGAGCATCCGCGCGCTGCTGCGGGTCGCTTCCAGATAGGCCGCCAGCATATTCTGCTTGACCGGCGTCACGCGGACGGTCTGGAGCGTGGTTTCGCCCGCCCGCCGCAGCTCGACCCGAACCGGCGTCCCTTCCTTGCCGACAAAAGAGCCTGCCGACTGGAACGGCTGTCCGTCCGCCCGAACCAGCCGGTCGCCGCTGAGAATGCCCGCTTTTTCGGCTGGCCCGCCGTCCAGCGCCGCCGCCACCAGGTATTCGTTTCCGTCCTGCCGCCCCATGACGCCGATGTGCGCGACGAGATGTCCGCGCAGGTCGCCTTCCATGACCGCAGGCAGCATATAAAACGCCACGTCACTGGCATCCACGAATTCCGTATGCGAGGCGTGCAGTTCAGCCAGCATCGCGTTGACAAGCCGCACAAACTCGGCCCGGTTTTGCACGCTCGCCAAGCGCGCCCGGTAAGCGTCGCCGACGCGCGTCCAGTCCAGCCCGCCAATCCGTTTGTCATAGTAGCGGTCGCGCACGGTTTTCAGCGTTTTGTCGAGTTCCGTTTCATATTGCCGCGCCTCGCTCCCGCGCAACCCGCCCTGCCCCTCGCCTTGCCCGCTGACGCCAATTACTCTGCCGCCCCTCGTCTGACCTGCCCCGCGATGCAGCGGCCCGGCCAGCAGCGCGGACGACAACAACACCGCCAACGCCGCCGCGCCCGCCGTCCGGCGCGTTCCCTTTGCTTTCCATTGTCTGAACTGCACTCTTCTTACTCCTTCAACTTTTTATACGGCAATCGCGCCGGGTAAAATTTACCGTTTCACAGCTTCACAGCACAGGATTTGCGCCCGGATACGCCGAACCTACCGCTGCAAAATCATTTTATGACGTGAAAATCGGGAGAAAACGCATGAATAAGCAAGCGGTTTACGCTGTTCCGCCCGCGGCGGGAGCGACCTACTAGCCTGGAATCATAACGGGAAATCTGGTGTTCGAATCGGGCCAGACGCCGACCGACGTGGAAACGAAACAAACGCTGCGGGGAGATTTTGAGGGCGCGGTGCATTTGTGCCTCGCGAATGTGGAACGGATTTTGAAGGCGGCGGGAACCGACCTCGATCATTGCGTCAAAGTCGTCGTGTTTCTGACCGACATGGACAACTTCGCCCGTATGAACGCCATTTACCGCGAATATTTCGGGGAAATCAAACCCGCGCGCAGCTGCGTCCAGGTTTCGCGCCTGCCCCTTGACGTAGAAGTGGAAATCGAGGCCATCGCCGTTCTGCCTTGAATGCCCGCGCGTCCGCGTCAGGAAAGAGCGCGGCGGCTTTTTGGCGCGAACCAGCCAACGCCCTCCGGCCAACCTTACATTGCTTCGTTGGACCGGCCTTTTCGGGGTTCAGCCCGCGACGACCGCCCTTGCAAACAACTGCGCTAACTGTCGGTTGGTCGCCGCAAGGGTCGCCGCCGCCGTCGCCCGGTAAATGTCGTCGCCTACGAAGACCGATCCGGAAATCGGGCGCGTGTCTCCCGGCGTCACAAAATGCCCGGTCACGATCACCAGGCTGGCCCCGCTGACCGTGCTGGTTTGCATGACCTCGTCCAGCCGCACGTCATACTTTTCCGGCAGCGCGTGGCGCAGGGCCATCAAGGTCGCCTCGGCCACCAGTTCCAGCACGCCCGGCCCCTCCGTCATTCGCGACAAATCGCTGACATGGTTCTGAAGCGTCACCGTTTTGCGTCCGGTTTTCGCGCGGCCCAGGGGCGCGTCCAACGGTTCCTCAAGCGCTATCTCTTCCTCGCCCCCGCCCAGCCGTTCCAATTCGACGTGAACATGCGCGGCCCCGCGCGCCAGCGACACTTCCAGCGCGGCCAGACGCAGCAAATTCAGCATCGGCTCTCTATCCGGCGGCAGAAGGGCCGTAAAGGTTGCGCGGTTTTCCCGCTCCGACGTCCCTGCCGAAAACACACCCGCCGGTTCTTGAACGCCCCGCGCGCCGCCCGCCTCGCTGGGTCCGCCTGCCTCTAATTCACGCGGCGGCGCTTCTGGTTCGCGCAAAGGCGACTCCAATTCACGCGGGCCAGTCTGCGTTTCCACTTCTACCAGCGACAGCCCTAATCCGTCCTCCAACCGCCGACGCCGCTCTTTTTTCGCCATGCAATCCTGGCTCGCCAGATTTATCAAGTTGTTCAGCGTGGCCGCGTAATGGATCGGGTCGCGTTCCCGATGCCGCCGCCCGCCGCGCTGCCCAATCGAAACGCTGACCCGCTCGTTCGGCATCTCCATCACGCGCAGGCTGTCTACCTCACGTTCAATGGTCTCGGCCAGTTCCGCCGCTTCCGCCGCCGAGCGCAGGCTGGCGATGCAAAACTCATCGCCGCCATAGCGACAAAGCGCGTCGCGCCGGTCGTCCATCAAGTCGCGCAAAATGTTCGCCACGTTTCGCAGCACGGTGTCGCCAATAACGTGGCCGAAACGCTTGTTGAACTGCCCGAAGTCGTTGACGTCCAGAAACAGCAGCGTAATCTCGCGCCCCTCGCGCAGTTGATCCACCGCCCATTCGCGCATGTTGTCCGACCAGCACAATTCGGTCAGCGGATCGAGCGGGAAACGAAGTTCGGCCAGCAGGTCGCGGTGCGAAATCACGCCCGCCAGCGCGCCTTCCGGCTCCAGAACCGCCGCGCGCTCCACGTCCGCGTTGAGCATCAAATCCGTCGCCTCGCGAATCGTCAGCATGGTAGACAGAGCGACGACGCGCGCGTCCATAACCTCCCCGACAATCCGCTGCAAATTCTCTCCGGCAAGATGCTTGTACGACAGCATCCCGACCAATTTCGCGCCGTCCAGAACCGGCAGGCCGTCCAGATTGTGCCCGCGCATCAGCCACAACGCCGAATCCAGACGGTGGGACGGATTGACCCATACCGCCGTGCGCTGCAGAACATCCGCAACCGTTTTCATGAAATTGGCGTTCCAGCGCGCCGTATTGGTTCCGGCGGCGACTTCTTTCTTTGATATTTAGTACAGCGGATGCCAATCAAAGAGTCCGGCGCTCGAAACTTCCGGGTAGCACGGACAAACCTATGAGCAAACTTCACGCAGCAAAACAAACCACCTCATTATAATACATTTGATTGTTTGAGAAGCGGCTTTGTTTGCGCTTGGACGATAATATTTGGCCTGCAATCAAAAACACCGTACTTGTGCCGGGGCTGCAAGCTTCGCTTGCCGAAAGTTTCCCAGCAAACGCCGCCCTTTCTTGCCGCGCGTTTACAACAAGGCAAGTTGAACCGCCTGCGATCCGGCCCGCCACGAAACGCTTGGATGGTCGCGCAGGGCCACGTCGAGCGCGAATGGAACGCGTGTTTGCCGCTCTACCCGCGCGCGAACGCTGCGCTTCGCCAGCGCGGGCGAGTTGTTGACCCGTGACAGGTGCGCCAGCCACACGCACAACGTTCCATTGGCTTCCAGACGCTCGGCCAGCAAGTCCGCGCAGTCGGCGTTGGAAAGATGGCCCGTCGGCGAGGCGACCCGCTCTTTCATCGGCGGCGCATAAGGGCCGCGCAGGAGCCAATCCAGATCGTGATTGGCCTCGATAATCGCCAGGTTCGCCGTGTGCAGCGCCGTCCGCATTTCCGCTGTCACGCTGCCCGCGTCCGTGAAATAGACGACCTGACGCCCGCCTGCCTCGATCACGTACCCGACCGGCGCGCAGGCGTCGTGCGGAACCGCGAAAGAGCGCACGCCCAGACTGCCGACCCCCAGCGAGCCGCCGACCGGCAGTTCCCGCGTCGCGAACGGCAGGGCGTCGCGCAACGCGATGGCTTCCAGCGTCGGCGCGTTGGCGATCAGAGGCGCGGCGTACCGGCGCGCTATCGGCCCCGCGCCTGAACAATGGTCGTGATGCTCGTGCGTTAGTAGAACGGCGTCCAGTTGCCCGACGCCCACGCCATGCCGCGCTAGATGCGCCCCTAAAGTGCGAATCGGAAGGCCCGCGTCAATCAGCACATGGGTATCACCCGCCTGAACGAGCGTGGCGTTGCCGCTGCTGCCGCTCGCTAAGGCAAAGACTCGCAGGTCATTGGAATAAGATTTCAGGTTGAACATGGACAAAGAGGGGTAATATAGAAATTTATTGCGCGAATAGGCCGTCCAGAAAGCGCGTCGGTTCGAAGGTCTCTAGGTCGTCTAGCTGCTCGCCCACCCCAATCAGCTTGATGGGCAGGTTCAATTCGTCGGCAATCGTGATAACGATGCCGCCCCGCGCCGTACCGTCCAGTTTGGCGAGCGCGATACCGGTCAGCGGAACCGCGTTCAAAAACTGTTTCGCCTGGCTGATCGCGTTCTGCCCGGTCGTAGCGTCCAGCACCAGAAGCGTTTCGTCGGCAGGCCGCCCTAACTCCCGCTCGCTGATCCGATTGATTTTCTTGAGTTCTTCCATCAGATTGCCGCGCGTGTGCAGGCGGCCCGCCGTATCCGCGATGATGTAATCCGCGCCCCGCGCCCGCCCCGCCTTGATCGCGTCATACACGACGGCGGACGGATCGGCCCCCTCGCGATGCTTCACGATTTCGGTTCCAGTACGCCCGGCCCAGATTTCCAGCTGGTCAATGGCCGCCGCGCGGAACGTATCGCCCGCCGCCAGCACGACGCGCTGGTTCTGTTTCTGCAGCAGGTGGGCCAGCTTGGCGATGGTCGTGGTTTTGCCGACCCCGTTGACCCCGACGATCAAATACAGCGTGGGCGGCGCGTCGGCGATTTTGAGCGCGGTTCCGCCTCGCGCCGCGCCCTTCTCCAGCACGCGCAGCAGACTGGCCTTCAGCCTGATCATCACCTCGTCGGCGTTCGCCATGCGCTCGTCCTGCACCGCCGCGCGCAGTTCCTGCAGGGTTTGCACGGTGGTATGCACGTTGATGTCGCCCTGAATCATCAAGGCTTCCAGTTCCTCGAAAAGCTCTTCGTCAATGCGCCCGCGTCCGGTTACGAGCTGGTCAACCTTCTGGACGATTTTCTTAAAGAATCCAAATCGCATGACGCGGCGTTCTTCCTGTCGGGCGGGAAATCCTGATTGCCTGACGCTGTTGTTATTCGTTCTCTATTATAACTGGTAAACAGGGGTCTGTCAAACCGGATGCGGAGTTTGTTTCCGAGCGATTTGCCATCGGCGCAGCTCACATTCGCGGCGCAAAAGATAGATAAAGGGCAAACGAAGCGAACTGGCAGGCGCAAGCGAGAAAACACCTTCAATATCAAGACGCTGTTTTTCGTCCATAACTC
>JBBRNU010000174.1:0-7825 GCA_038230115.1 Chthonomonadales bacterium
GCCTTCGGTCAGTTCGGTCGCGGTGAATTCGATCCTTTTTCCCGGCAGAACGCGGGCCGTCAGTTTCAGCGCGGCTTGCATTGTTTTCTTTCCTCCTGCCTCATTTTACTACAGCGTTCTGCCACTCGAACGATTTTGTCAATGTGTCACTTTCATCCGCTTCGCGCTACGTTCGTTCGCGCCTCGTCCACATTGGAAAGACAGGGCAGGAGCGCAGCTCGTCGCGCCCCTGCCGGATTGTTGGAAAGGAAGTTCTCTCATTCCCACGTCAGGAGCGGGAGTTCCTGCGGGAGAACGGCGTCGGGGTTGGCGGGCAGGACGCGCATCGAAAAGCCCTGCAAACCGCTGGTATCGAACGGCACGCTGCCCTCATACCGATGCAGCCCGGCCTCCGTCGCTTTCCAGGTCAGGGCGACCGGCTGCCCGTGCGTTACCTGATGCTGCGTGTCGAGCAGGCCATGCACGGCCTGCACCGTGACGTCGGTCGGGGTGAGGTCGCCCAGCCGCACATACGCGGTCACCGCCGCCGACGTGCCGACGCGCGGGCTTTCCGCGTCGCCCGCCACTTTCGTTTCCACGCGCTCGACGCGCGCCTGCGGCCACTGGCTTTGCACCTTGTTTTTCCACTCGACCAGGGTTTTGGCGCGCGTCAAGCCGTCCTGCGCCAGCATGAGATACCGCTGCGAGGCGGGCAGATAATACGTCTCGGCGTATTCCGAAACCATGCGGTGGGTGTTGAAGACCGGGCAGAGCAGGCGCATGGAATTCTTGATGCGGGCCAGCCACGCGCGCGGGATGCTGTCCGTGCTGCGGTCGTAGAAAAGCGGCACGACCTCCTTCTCCAGTAGGTCGTAGAGCATGCCCGCCTCCATTTTGTCCTGATAATCCGAGTCGGCGTACTCTTCGCCTTTCCCGATGGACCAGCCGACCTGCCCGAGTTTCTCGCCCTCGGCCCACCAGCCGTCCGGGATAGACAGGTTCATGCCGCCGTTGGCGAGGATTTTCATGCCGCTGGTTCCCGACGCTTCCATCGGGCGGCGCGGCGTGTTGAGCCAGATGTCCACGCCCTGCACCAGATGCCGCGCGACCCCCATGTCGTAATCTTCCAGAAACACGATGCGGTTGCGAGCTTCCGGCCTGCGGGCGAACTGCGAAACCGCCTGGATCAGCGCTTTGCCGCCGTCGTCTTTCGGGTGCGCTTTGCCCGCCATCAGGATTTGCACGGGCCGCTGCGGATCGTTCAGCAGGCGCAGCAGGCGGTCGGGGTCGGAAAGCAGGAGCGTGGCGCGCTTGTAGGTGGCGAAGCGGCGCGCGAAACCGATAGTCAGGGCGTCGGGGTTCAGGACGGCTCCGGTCTGGCGAATCTCGTACTCGCTCATGCCGCGCTGCTCGTATTGGCTCTTCAAACGCTGGCGGGCGAAAACCACGACGCGCTCGCGCCGCCGCTGCCGCACACGCCAGAGTTCCTCGTCGGGAATGTCGTCCACTCTGGCCCAGACCTGCGGGTCGCTGACGTCCTGCGACCAGCGCCCGCCCAGATAGCGATCCAGCAGGTCGGCCATCTCCTCGGAAATGAAGGAGCGGGTATGAATGCCGTTCGTGACGTGCGCGACCGGCACGTCTTCTTCGGGCAGGGTCGGATACATCGCCCGCATCATGTGGCGCGTGACCTGCCCATGCAGTCGGCTGACGCCGTTGACGTGGTGCGAGTTGCGCGTGGCGAGGAGAGCCATGTTGAACTGCTCGGAGGAATCGCGCGGATTGGCCCGCCCCAGTCCCATGAAATCGTCGAACGAAATGCCCAGCTGCCCGACATAGCCGCCGAAATAGCGCCCCAGCAGCTCCGCAGAGAACATGTCGAACCCGGCGGGAACCGGCGTGTGCGTGGTGAACAGGTTGCCCGCCGCGCAGGCTTCGCGGGCCGCCCAGAAATCGGTGGATTTGGCCTGCATCAACAGGCGGGCGCGTTCGAGCGAGAGAAACGCGGCGTGGCCCTCGTTCATATGGCACATCGTGGGCTGCACGCCCAGCGCCTCTAAGGCGCGCAGGCCGCCGACGCCCAGGATCATTTCCTGGCGCAGCCGCATTTCGTTGTCGCCGCCATAAAGTTGATCGGTGATGTTCTGATCCTCGGCGTTGTTCTGCGAAATATTGGTATCGAGGAGATAGAGGGGAATGCGCCCGACCTGCACGCGCCAGACCTGCGCGTAAACCGCGCGTCCGGGAAAGTCCACCGACACGCGCAGCGGCTCGCCGTTCGCGTCGCGCTCCGGCTGGATCGGCATATTGTAAAAGTCGTTGTCGGGATAGCGCTCCTGCTGCCAGCCTTCCGTATTCAGACGCTGGCGAAAGTAGCCCTGCTGATACAACAGGCCGACGCCGACGAGCGGCAAATCCAGGTCACTGGACGATTTCAGGTGATCGCCTGCCAGAACCCCCAGCCCGCCGGAGTAAATCGGCAGGCACTCGGTCAGACCGAATTCCATCGAGAAGTAGGCGATACGAACGCCCTGCGCCAGCTTATCGGCGTGGTTCCGGCGAAACCAGGTGTTCGTGGCGCTGAGGTAGCTTTCATTGGCGCGGCTGACACGATCCATGTGCGCCAGAAACGAGTCGTCGAGGGCGGCGTCGCGCAAACGTTCCTGCGCGATGGTTCCGAGCATACGAACAGGATTGTGACCGCTTTGCTCCCAAAGATCGCGGTCCAATCGGCGGAACAGTTCGATGGCGTCGTGGCTCCAGGCCCAGCGCAGATTGACGGCGATTTCGCGCAGGGTCTGGAGCGAGGGCGGCAGGGCGGGAACGACGTGAAAAGCGTGTACAGTCGGCATCTTCTCTCCTCAGGGCAAGTCTCAGGGATCAAGCCTATTTTCGGGACGCCGCCCCGCTTTCCCTGCCGCGTTGTCGGACGCGCGAGGTGATTGAGGTTATTCAAACCGGTCTGCGGAAGATTTTCCACCTGGCGCGTCTCAACCTGCCCCTCTTGACAGCCTGACAACCCAACGTTATAATTGTGTTATGCCCCTTCCGCCTTTCGAGGCCAGCGGAAATTTGCCGCCGGGACGCCATCCCGCCAACTGGCCGGAGTTTTCCGCGCGCTTCGGCGCGACCGCGCGGCGGCAAATTCTTCTGATAGGACTACGTCAGGCGCTGCTGGATTTACAGGCAGCAGGCTGTCAGACGGTTTATGTTGACGGCAGTTTTGTCACAAGCAAATCGGAGCCGGGCGATTTCGATGCCTGCTGGGATATTGCCGGTGTGGACCCGTCACGTCTTGACCCTACGCTGCTGACCTTCGACAATGGACGCGCGGCGCAAAAAGCGCGCTATGGCGGGGAGTTGTTTCCGGCGCAGTTGCCGGAGGGTCTCAGCGGGCAGACGTTTCTTTCGTTTTTTCAAACGGATCGCAACACCGGGCTGCCGAAAGGAATCATCGTCCTGAACTTGCAGAGGTTTTCATGATCGCCAACGAGTTTCAATACAATCTGACCAAATCACAGGCCGCGCAGTTCGCGCAGGCGCTGGCGCGCTGGCAGCCGCCTGCCGATGACGAAAACGCCGCCTCCCGTCTGCTGCGGCAGGCGGAGCGCGACGCGCTGCAAAGTCAACGGGACAGTCTGTTGAGCGAAATCGCCGAGTATGAGGCGCTGCGGTCGGGACGCCGCCGAACATTTCAAACCGACTCGTTCGAGCAGCTGCCGGAGACGCTGATTCGGGCGCGCATCGCCTCCGGGCTGACCCAAAAGCAGTTAGCGCAGCGTCTGGGATGGAAAGAGCGGCAAATACAAAAGTATGAAGCGACCGGGTATGCTTCGGCAAGCCTACAGCGGGTCAGCGCTGTGATTCGCGCTCTGGGCTTGCAGGTGCGTGAAGAAGTTGTTCTCCTGTCTTCGCCGTAGGAAGCGGTTTTGTCTACGCGCCCCATTTGAATCTAGCGCCCGAAGGTCAGGCAGGACTCGCCATCGCGCGGGGCGAACCTGCCCCTATCATGCTCGACACCCGGCACAATCGCAATTGGGAATGGCCTCTGCTCGGCCTGACGTACCTGCTGGCCGCCATCGGCGTCCTCGTCATTCTCAGCGCCACGCGCGGCGACCCAACCGCCTTTCACAAAAAACAAATCGTGTGGATCGCGCTCGGCAGCGTCGGGCTGATCGCCGCGTCTCTCCTCGACTACCACCTGTACGCGCGCTTCGCCGGGCAGATTTACCTGCTCAATTTGTTCCTGCTCGCCCTTGTGCTGATGCCCCGCTTCCACAACCGCGTGAACGGCGCGGCGCGCTGGATAAAAATCGCCGGGTTCCCGTTCCAGCCCTCGGAGTTCGCCAAGCTCTTCATCATCATCGCGCTTGCCGTCTTCCTCACGCGCCGCCACGAAACCATTCGACAGGGCAAGACGCTGCTGCAATCCCTGCTGTACGTGGCCCTGCCCATCGGCCTGATTTTCAAGCAGCCCGATCTGGGAACCGCCCTCGTTCTGCTCGCCATCTGGTTCGCAATGACGTTCATGGCGGGCGCGCAGGTCAAGCATCTGGCCGTTTTCCTTGTTCTTGGCGTTTTGTTTGGCGCAGGGCTGTGGCATAGCGGCAAAATCAAGGATTACCAGAAGAACCGGCTGATCGCATTCATCAATCCCGACGCCGATCCCAAAGAAACCGGCTATCATGTTTTGCAGGCGCGCATCGCGATTGGGTCGGGGGGCATGTGGGGCAAGGGGTATCAGCGCAGCACACAGGTGCGCGGCGGCTACATCCCGGAAAAACAGACGGATTTTATTTTTACGGACGTGGGCGAAGAATTGGGGTTTGCGGGCGCGGTCACGATTGTCGGACTGTACGGCCTGCTCTTGCTGCGCGGCGCGGCCATCATCGCCGCCAGCGACGAGGATATAACGGGCAAAATGATCGCGACCGGCGTGGTGGCGATGTTCGCGTTTCACATCATCGTGAATATCGGAATGAACATCGGCATCATGCCGGTCGCGGGCGTGCCGCTGCCGCTCATTTCCGCGGGGGGCAGCAACGTTATTTTGACCCTGATCAGCGTCGGTCTCCTGCAAAGCGTGGCCCGTCACCGCCGCCAGCTGCTATTCTGACGGCTTCTCAAGGGGCGGCTTGCTTCTCCCCTTCGGCGCGCAGCCCTTCGCTCCACTCTTCTTTGGGCAGATGCGAAAAGGCCTCGAGCAGGTTGCCGTCGGGGTCGCGCAGGTGCGTCGTGCGGATGCCCCAATCCGGCATATCGGCGGGCGCGGTGACGAGCGCGATTCCGGCTTGCGTGACGTGCGCGGCGAAGGCGTCTACACTCTCGACCTCGAAGATAAGCGCGGCGCGGTCTTGGGCGGGAACATCTGCGGGCAGCGACGCCGTTCCCAACGCGTCCGCCATGAGCGGGCGAGCAAAGAGGCCGATGCGGGTTGCGCCGGTCGCATCCGCGAAACTGGCATAGGCCTCGTCCGGCTCGCCCCAGGTCACTTGCAACTGCATCACGTCCCGATAAAAGGCGAACATGGCGGGAAAGCGCGTGGCAAGCAGGCGCACATTGTCGAAACGCATGATTTTCCTCCCAAAAACGATGGAAAGCGATAGTAGTCTAAATTAGACTACTATAAGTATACCCGGAACCCGCCGCTTATGTCAAACGCTGATTTCTATCTGACAACGCCCGACCTGACGCTCCTCAGCCTGCTCATGGAAAAGCCGCAGCACGGTTATGGGCTTAACGCCGAATTGGAACGCCGCGAGGTGGCGGATTGGGCGGGCGTCTCGCGCCCGCAGGTTTACTACTCGCTCAAGAAGCTGGCCCGGCAGGGTTGGATCGCGGCGGTAGAGAGCGAGGGCGGCGGGCCAGGGCCGGAGCGTCAGGCATACAAAATCACGGAACGCGGAAGACAGGCGCTTCGGGAGGGACTGGCGCGGGCGGATTGGGCGACGCAAAGAACGCTGCCTGCCTTTGTGACCTGGCTCGCCCTTTCGCCGCACGCCACCGAAGCGGCCAGAGCGCAGATCATCGAACAGCGAAAGACTTTTTTGCAGGCGCAAATCGCGCGCGAACAGGACAGTCTGGCGGAAATACAGCGGGAGGAAGGCGTGATGATTCCGGTCGCGGAACTGATGGTTCGCTTCGCCATTGCCGGGTTCGAGCAGGAGTTTTCCTGGCTGGACGAGGTGCGTCGAACGATTCTTTCCCGCCCGTAATCTTTTGTTGCCGGTTACGATGAGGCCCGGCGAGCGGTATACTGATTGCATAAGACTTGCCGCTTGCCGCACTTTTTTCGTCCGCAGGACGTTTGCGCTTTGCTGCCGGGAATTTTCAATTTTCGGCAGCGGCTCGCCCCCTATTCTGTCAATCTGTCAGGAGGATTGCCATGTCGCGTTTTTCCGATGTTTCCCGTTGCGCGCGTTTTGCGCCCATGCTCGCCCTGTTCGCCCTCGCGCTGACCGTTCCCGCGTCCGTCGTTCGCGCCGCGACGCCAACTAAAAGCGGACAGGAACAGACCGCCAAACCCGCCGCGCCCTCCCTCTCGACCTCAACGCCAAAAGGCTTCCTGCTGAAGACCATCAAGCAGGACGGGCAGGACGTGCGCTATGTCGTCTACATTCCCGCCGATTACGACGCGAGCAAGGCGTGGCCCGCGATTTTGTTCCTGCACGGGTCGGGCGAGACCGGCAGCGACGGTCTGCGGCAGGTCGGCGTCGGGCTGGGCGCGGCTATTTTGCGCGCCCCGGATAAGTGGCCCTTCGTCGTGATTATCCCGCAGAAGCCCCCGCAAAAACGCGGCTGGGACGCTTACGACGACCTGCTGATGGCGATGCTGGACACGACGAAAAAAGACTACAACGTGGATTCATCCCGGCTGTACCTGACCGGCCTTTCGATGGGCGGCTACGGAACCTGGGCGCTGGGCGCGAAACATCCCGCGCTGTTCGCCGCGCTCGTCCCGATTTGCGGCGGCGGCAACCCCTCCGACGCCGCCATCCTGAAAAACATTCCGATCTGGGCGTTTCACGGCGAGGCCGATAACGTCGTGCCGACCCAAAAATCGCGCGACATGGTGGACGCGATCAAGGCGGCGGGCGGCGCGGACGTGATGCTGACGACCTACCCCGGCGTTGGTCACAACTCGTGGGACAACGCTTATGGCGACCCGAAATTGAGCGAATGGCTGCTGCAGCACAAGCGGGAGGCGAAATAATGGGGCGCGAAAGCAAACGGAAAAAGGGCGGGCCGGGCGCGTGGGTTTCGTTGGCGCTGGCCGTTGTCGGAATGGCAGCGCTGTCCGGCTGCGGCTCGGATTCGGGCGGCGACCGGTCGGGTTTTACGCCGCTCCAATTCAATTTGACCGCGACCAAAACCGCCTATGCGCCCGGCGAGGCGGTTCCCCTGACGCTCACGGTAAAAAATGCGGGCAACCAGCCGGTCACGCTCGTCATGTCCAGCGCGCAGCTGTTCGACACGACCGCGATGCTGGGCCTGAATACCGTTTGGCAGAAGTCGGCGACCATGGCCTACGCGACGGTCATCACGACGGTTACCTACGCCCCCGGCGAGACCAAAACCTATATGGATAGCTGGAATCAAAAAGATTCGCAGGGCAAAGCGGCTCCGACCGGCCAGTACAGCCTGAAATACTGGCTCACGCCGCTAACGATAAATGGCGTCGCCGTCTCCCCGGCGACCGCGCAAACCACCTACGCCGCCCCCGCCCTCCTCGTCACCGTTCAATAAGGCCGCCGGACGCGCTCCGCTGTCGCTTCTGGCTCTCTTCTGAAAGCCCCTGCCTAACCCCCCGGCCCCCATACCCAACGGGGGAGGGGGGGGCAAAAAA
>JBBRNU010000175.1:0-7824 GCA_038230115.1 Chthonomonadales bacterium
GGAAAGGGGGAGCCTTCAACGCGAAAGAAGTCTCGACCGACTCAAAAACGGGTCTTGACAGACGCAAAGTCGCAGTTACCACTTGCTTATCAGACGAATGGCTGAGAACGTTCGCGCCGGAAACACGCGGCGCGCACTCGTGAACACCGCAACCGGCGTTTACGCCAACGCCGCTATCTGGCGATACCATCTGTAATGCTCAAAACTGTTGTACACTCAAGGAGAGTATTTCATGAGATTTCCCTTTTCCGCCCGGTTTTTGACCGGGGGATTGGCGGCTTTCGCTTTGGCGTCCGTCACGGCGGCGCAAGCCAACCCCATCAAGTTTCTTAATGCTTCCGGCTCTGTGAACGTGACCGTCTCCTATTACAATGGGACGGGGATCGTGTCGGAAAACACCTCGGCAGGCCAGTACAACATCTCTCTGGATGGGGGCGCCACGTCCTTCGGCGCATACTGCACCGATTTGCAGGACAATATCCACGACGGTGAGACCTGGACCTCGACCACCACCCAGACCCAGAATCCCGTCAATGGGTTAGGCACGCTTGTCTATGCCGGTGGCGTCCATAATGTCGGCGCGATTGACTACATCGCGCAGAATTTCCTCGCGCCCCCCTCCCAGCCTGCGGCCCAGCTCGCCATCTGGGACCTTGTCAATGGCGGACACGTCACGAAAACCGGCAGCGCCTACGCATTCGATGCGACGAAGTTTTCGGAGAGCGGCTACGTTGACCTGAAAAGCATTTACGACATCGAAGCGGCCGCGCTCACGTCGCAAACGGCAGGCACGAACTGGCACTCGGTCTTCGAGCGGGCGCCGGGCGCGCCGGGAGCCTCTGGTCGCCCGCAGGACCTGGTGTATAACAACCCGCATCCGAACAGTCCCATTCCCGAACCGGCGTTCTACCAGATGGGCGTTTTGTTGAGCGGCGGCGGCCTGATGGCCCTGCGCCTGCGCCGCAAAAACGGCTAGTTCCTTCGACGACCGCTCTGCACGGCTATTTATCGTTGTTCTTTGCAGGCGTAAAGCCGCTCCCGTTATGGGAGCGGCTCTTTTATTGTGCGGAACGGAAGCGAAACGTCGGGCGTTATTGCCCGCTTCCACTGACGGCGCGCATTGTCTGCTGGCCCATCGCGTAGGGGCTGCAAAGTGGGTCGCCGATCACCACGTCGCGCCAACCGACATAGTACGAGGCGGAGTAGAACGCTTCCGCCAGGTTTCGGCCCGCAAGGTAAACAGGGAATAACACGTTTGGGTTTGCGGTCGCGTCCACGTAAGGTTCGGCGACATAGCCTTTGACGCCCGTCACGCCGTTATGGATGAGTTGACCGATCTGGCTTTGCGCGCTGATGTCGGGCGGGGTTCGCAGGAACATGGCCGACGTGCTAACCAGGGTTTCCGCAATCGCTCCCGGTGCGAAGACCAGGTTATTATAGGCGGCGGCGGAAAAGTTCGCATCGTTGCTACCCCAGCTGATATAGCCGCCAATCGGCTGTTGGGGGTCAATGAACGTATTCGTGGCGTCCAGCAATTGCGGCGTCCCGATTTTTGCGAGTTTAGCGGACGCGCTTTGCATCAGCGTATTGTAGTATTTGTAACTGCCGCCTCGACTGGGGTCTTGATCGAGAACGAAAAGCCCGTCCTTCCTCGCCGACAGCGCGGAGTCCACCAGGCCGAAAGCGTCTTTCCAGGACCAGCCATCCAAACGGGTCACCAGATACATCCGGTAGATGGAGGAGTTGAAGGGCGTCGTCGCCCAAGTGTAATTGGAATAGCGTTTGTCGGTCGTAGCGCCCGCCAGCGCGCTGTCCACGCTGCCCTGCGTTTCGCTGATTTTGCTGGGCAGATTGCGGCACAGCAGGATGTAGTCAATATGGGGCAGGGCCGCAATTTTGGCGTAGATCGGCGCGGCGATGCTGGTTCGGTAGTAAGCGACCGTGCAGGTGTCGGCGTTGTCGCGGGCGTCCCAATTCAAGGCCAGCGCATTGCTGGCCGGAACATGACGCGCCTTCATGTAGTATTTCGCGAGCGCCATGCTTTGCGCGTTATTGGCGTTGGCGACCACGAGAACGGTCGCTGGCGACTGCGCCCCTGCAAAGGCCGTCATAACGAGCAGCCAGAGCGCAAGGCTCCATTTCAATGCTGATTTCATAGCGTTGAATCCTTTTAACCTGAGAATTTGCGCGGCAATCCGGTATGCCGCGCTGGCCAAGCGCGATCCCTGCCTGGGCCTCAGTAGGATTCTGCCCGGTTCCTTGCCGGAAGCGGCATCGTGTTTGTACCGGAAGTCGTATTGTCCGCCTGTAACCCCGTGAAACGGCGGGCTTTGAACCGGAAGGCGATCCGGGGCGGGCGACCTGCGGAGCTTGAACGGTAGACGCAAAAGAGAACCCCGCGTCATGCAAAATGACGCGGAGTTCTCTTTTTACTTTGCTGGCAAAGGCGAAAAATGCGGCGCGCAAACGAAGCCGGGAACAGCCTTCTCCGCGCAGGGCGGCGCCCTGCGCGCCCGGCGCTTCCGCTTTCCTCGAAGCGCCTGGCGGCTATTCCTCCGGCGCTCATCGGATACGGACGCTGGGTTTCGATTTTGATTTCGATGGCAGCGCCGCCTCGTCGCTTTCTGCGGGCGGGCAGTCTTCGCAGTCGTCCGCGCACCAGAGTTGATCGCGCGTGGCGGCGTCTTCGTCTTCCGCGCGCGTGACGACCGCAAATCCCGCGCTGGCGAACAGCAAACGCAGAAAATTGGCCGGGAGCGCCAGGATAAATTTGTACCAAACCTGCCATCGTTTCATCCCGAGTAGACTTTCCCGCCGCCCAGAATGTTCCAAAATCTCGAATCACGGTCTTTCGCCTTATTCGCGCCCCTTTTGCGCCGCCTCATTTTGCCGGGTCGCGTTTGCCTTCTTTCCTTTCGCCCGGTTGACGAAATTGCGTTGAGGGCGTATAATGAGGACATAATGAACCCTTGCGACCATCCGCGCATTCTTTCAGTCCGCCAGACGGCTGCGTATTCCGGCCTTACGGGGCTTGCCCTTGCCCCTGCCTGATACGCGACTGACCGGTGTTGGAAAAATTTTCAGTCCGGCAGCCCCTTGCGGCAGGCCGGATTTTTTACGTTTCGACGCGAACCGAACCCGACCTGTTTTCCTGACCCGCCCGTTTCCCAAATTTTCTATGAAGGCAAAGCCATTATGAGCGACGAACCCCGCGAGGAACGCGAAAACCGCTACGATTTTCGACAGATTGAAGCCAAGTGGCGCGAGCGCTGGGAGACTTCCGGCCTGTTCCGCGTGGAAAACCAGAGCGACCGGCCCAAGTTCTATGGTCTGGACTTCTTCCCCTATCCCTCCGGCGCAGGCATCAGCGTCGGGCATTGTCGGAATTATGTGCCGCTTGATGTCGCCTGCCGCCACAAGGTGATGCAGGGCTACAACGTGCTGCATCCGATGGGCTGGGACGCCTTCGGACAGCCCGCCGAAAACGAGGCGATCAAGCGCGGGCGTAACCCGCGTGAGATGGTTCCCGAATACGCCGCCAACTACAAGCGGCAGCTGAAACTGGTCGGCATCTCCTACGACTGGTCGCGTGAGATCAATTCCAGCCTGCCCGATTATTACAGGTGGACGCAGTGGCTGTTCCTGCTGCTATATCGGCGCGGCCTGGCCTATCGCGCGAACGCCGCCGTGAACTGGTGTCCCGAAGACAAGACCGTTCTGGCGAACGAAGAGGTTGTGAACGGGCGGTGCTGGCGATGCGACACGCTCGTCGAGAAGCGGCCCATGCCGCAGTGGTTCTTCAAAATTACGGATTACGCCGACCGCCTGCTGTCCGGGCTGGATACGATTCAATGGTCGGACGGCATCAAGCAGCAGCAGCGCGAATGGATCGGGCGCAGCGAAGGGGCTGAAGTCGCGTTCAGCGTCATTGGCGTCTTCGGAACCGACGACAAAATCCGCGTGTTTACGACGCGACCGGACACGCTCTGGGGCGCGACGTTTCTGGTTCTGGCCCCGGAACATCCACTGGTGGACGTTGTAACGACGCCGGAACACGCGACTGCAACGCAGGAATATCGCGAGCGGGCGCAACGCGCGACGGAAATCGAGCGGCAAAGCACGGAGCGCGTGAAGACCGGCGTGTTTACCGGCGCATATGCCGACAACCCGGTCACGGGCGAGCCGATCCCGATCTGGATTGCCGATTACGTCCTGATGGGCTATGGCACGGGCGCGATCATGGCGGTTCCGGCCCACGATCAGCGCGACTTCGAGTTCGCCCGCAAGTTCGACATTCCCGTCGTTCCGGTCTATGAAACGGAGGCGGGGCAGACCGGGGCGACGATGACCGAGGCGCTGCCTGCCGGGGGCGTGATGCGCGCGTTTGCGCCCGCGCCCGGAGCGTTGGCCGGAACCGAATTTCCGTTCGCGGGCCTGCCCAACAACAAAGAGACCGTCGGCAAAATCATTCCCTGGCTGGAAGCGCGCGGCGTGGGGCAGGGCGTCGTCAATTTTCGCCTGCGCGACTGGCTGATTTCCCGACAGCGCTACTGGGGCGCCCCGATCCCGATTGTGCATTGCCCGGCCTGTGGCGAGGTCGCGGTTCCCGACGACCAGTTGCCCGTTTTGCTGCCGGACGTGGAAAAGTACCAGCCGACGGGAACCGGCGAGTCGCCGCTCGCCAACATCCCGGAATTTGTCAACACGACCTGCCCGCAGTGCGGCGGCCCGGCCCGGCGCGAAACCGACACGATGGGCGGCACGGCCTGCTCGTCGTGGTACTATCTGCGCTTCGCCGACCCGCACAACAATCGGCAGGCCTTCGACCCGGCCATCGCGCAATACTGGCTGCCCGTTGATTTGTACGCGGGCGGAGCCGAACACGCCGTCTCGCACCTGATGTACTCGCGGTTCTGGACAAAGGTCATGTTCGACGCGGGGCTGATTACGTTCGAGGAGCCGTTCCTGCAATTGCGAAATCAGGGGATGCTTCTGGCCTACACGCCGGGCCGCGAGATCAAGCGCGACGAGCGCGCGGACGCTTTGAACGACGACGGCGAGGACGAAGGCGACGAGCCGCTGGAAGACTGGAAGGTGTTGAAGCCGGAAGAAAAGGCGACGATTCCCGAAAGCGAATGGGTCTGGCGGTGGGTCAAGATGAGCAAAAACAAGGGCAATGTTGTCACGCCGGACGAGATGGCCGCGCAGTACGGGGCCGACAGCCTGCGCCTGTTCGGGCTGTTCGTCGCGCCCTTCGAGGAAACGGTGCAGTGGTCGGACAAGGGCATCGAGGCGATGCACCGCTACGTCAATCGGCTGTGGCGGCTGTGGACGGAAATGCGCCCGTTCTACGACCCGGAATGGCGACCGGCGCTGGCCCGCCTGCTGGCGCAAACCGGGGCGATAGCCCGCGATGAGGGCGACCAGAACCCGCTGATTCTGGGCGAGGACGAGCGGAAACTGCGCCGCAAACTGCACCAGACGATTCGCAAAGTCGGCGACGACATCGAGAACTTCCGGTTCAACACGGCGGTGGCGGCCTTGATGGAGTTCACGAACGAGTGGTCGGCCTTCCGCAACGCGCTGGGCGGCGCGCAGCCGTCGCCTTCGCAGGCCGCGCTGCTTTCGGAGATTCTCGAAACCCTGCCCCTGCTGATGTCGCCGCTCGCCCCGCACCTGGCCGACGAGTGGCGGGAGCGGCTGGGGCTGGCGGGCAGCGCGTTCAAGCAGGCATGGCCCGTCTTCGACCCGGCGGCAGTAGAAGAAGACGCGATGACGATTGTCGTACAAATCAACGGCAAATTGCGCGACCGGCTGACGCTTCCCCTCGGCACGTCCGACGCCGAGGTGGAAGCCCTGGCCCTCGCCTCGCCCAAAATGCAGGCGGAATTGAGCGCCAGGCAAATCCGCAAGGTGATCGTGGTTCCCGGCAAACTGGTGAACGTGGTGGTCGGGTAGGGTTCCTGCGGGGCAGCGGCTTCGCCCGTATCGCAAACCCTTCGGCATTCCGCGCCGGATGTCTCGCGGGCAGCGGAGGCGCAGGAAGATTGTTTTGTTGCGTGAGCGGAAGGTTCAGCGACCGAGTCTGGGGCAAGTTCAGTCCAGGGCAGCCGCGACGTTTCAAAAACGCATCGCTCCTGCCCCGCCGGAAGGATAAACCTATGTCTATGTCGGCTAATCTCTACGCATCCGAACAGATTGAACAAGAAGCCCTGGAAGGACTTATATTGCAATGTGGAGGGGAAACCAAGTACTCTCCCTACGAAGTAGGCAGGGTTTCGCGCCACGATCAACATATATGGATTTTCATGTCTAATGAAGAATTGGATTCACTCGAAGAGGATAAGGAGAAAGGCAAAATTATCTCCTCTCTGCTTGGAAGTCCTCCTTGCACGTTGATTCCAATAGATATAAGTCGCACGCTAGGAAGCCAGCAGATATGCATTGACTTCGCGCTTGCGTTCATGCAAAGGTGGAAAGCGGTTTTGTCTGATCCTGAAGATAATATCCTGTCGCAAGAACAGGTTGCCGCTTTGCACGAAAGAGGCAAAGGCTTTTATCCCGATTAGTCAACCCTGAAACGAACTTACGGCGATTCCGGCCAAGATCGGTTCGCGGCGGGCAAATTCAACCGATCCTGCGCGCTCTACAGGTTGCCGTAATCGGTGACGGAGCGCTGGCGCGGGTTGACGTGCAAGCCCGTCGTGTGCAAGTATGCAATCGCCCGCTGAACTTCGGACAGCGCCCCGGAAATCGTCAGTTCCAGCGCGCCGCCCTCGTCCTCGTCGAACGCGCCCTTTTCGATGTTGACCACGACGTTAAAATCCCTGCCGATGCGATATAAGAGCGGCGCGTGGCCCTGCGTCGGGTTCACCGTACTCAAGCTCACCAGAATTGTGTTCGGCTGCTCGATGCCATCCTCGGTTTTTTCCCGATCCGCCGCCGTCGCCTCCGCCTCGCCCGTCAGCCCCAGGCCGCTCAAATACGCCTGCGCCTGCGCGACTTCCTCGGTCGAGCCTTCCAGCGTGACGCTGGCATGGCCGTAGTTCCCGCTGATGCGGGCGCGCTTCAGGTTCGTCACGACATTGAAGCGCCTGCCGACCCGCCAGATAATCGGCTGACGGACGGTATCGCGGTTGGCGGTCAAATCAACGGTAACTACAGGCATCGTTTCGGCGCTCTCCTCGCGGGCAATCCGCCGGGAATGAATAAAAAGACAGGGAAGCGAACGGAAATTTCGGCGCGGGCAGGAATCGGGCCGGACGCCTTATCCACCGGCAATCGCGGGGACGATGGAAACCGTATCGCCGTCCTTGACCGGGGTGTCTTTCCCCTCCAAAAAGCGAATGTCCTCTTCATTCACATAAATGTTGATGAAGCGGCGCAGTTCGCCCTTTTCGTCCGTCAGACGGGCGGCGATGCCCGGATACTGCCGTTCCAGGTCGGCCATCAGCGTGACAACGGTTCCGGGATTGGCAGTTACGGTCTCCTGCTCGCCGGTGAATTTTCGCAGCGGCGTGGGAATCAAAACGGTAACGGGCATTGCAAATCTCTCCTCGAAAGCAAAAATTCAGATTCCTACGCCCGCCAGCAGTTTCTCGGTCGTGAGCGCGCGGTCGAGCGCGGCCAGATTGGGCTGAATGCCGATGGTCTGGCCCAGCTGCCCGACGACGGCTTCCTGCGTTTTCAGGCCGTTGCCCGTGATCGCGATCACGACGGTCTCGTCCCTGCCGAAACGGCCCTGCTCGGCCAGTTTTTTCGTGACCGAAACCGTGACGCCGCCCGCCGTTTCCGTAAAAATGCCCTCGGTTCGACCCAGGAGCC
>JBBRNU010000176.1:0-7783 GCA_038230115.1 Chthonomonadales bacterium
ATCTATGAAGTTCTGGGAACGCCTGAACGCTTCGGTTCGGCCATTTTCGAGGGCGAGCATCGCTTTCACGGCGCGGAAGCCTTCGCGTTTTTGGAAACCGCTTTACCGGTGCGAAGCGCCGCCGACCAACCGAACGAAGACATTGACGCAATCGAGAAACAGCCATGAAATATTCGCGCCGAAGCGTTTTGAAGGCCATGACGACCGCGGCAGGATTGGCCGCGCTGCCCGATGTCGGGCTTGCCGCCGGGCTGACGGCGGAAGCCAAAAAGAGGGACAAAACAATGGAAACGGAAGCGAGCGAAGAAACGAACGCGGAAATCGGCGACAACCCGACGACCGACCCGGCCAGCCTGGTTTTGTGGTACGACAAGCCCGCCGCGACCTGGCTGGAAGCGCTGCCGATCGGCAACGGGCGGCTGGGCGCGATGGTTTTTGGCGGGCCGGAGCGCGAACGGCTCCAGCTCAACGAAAATACGCTCTGGGCCGGAAGCCCCCGCGATTACGACAGCCCGGAAGCGCTCGCGGCCCTGCCTGAAATCCGCCGCCTGGTGTTTGCCGGCAAGTGGCGGGAGGCGCAGGCGCTGACGGACGCCAAATTCATGGGCCGTCCCGTCACGCAAATGCCCTACCAGACTGTCGGCAGCCTAATCCTGACCTTGCCCGCGTCGGAAACCGTCATGGATTATCGCCGCGACCTCGATCTGGACAGCGCCATTACGCGCACGACCTACCAGGCGGACGGCGTTCGCTACACGCGCGAAGCCTTCGCCAGTTTCGTAGACCAGGTGATCGTTTTGCGCCTGACCGCCAGCGAGCCGGGCAAAATCACGTTTGCCGCCGCTTTCGACAGCCCGCAGCATTCCGAACGGGGCGTCGCAGGCAAGGACACGCTGACGCTGGCGGGAACCGGGGGGGCGTCGGCGGGCATTCCCGGCGCGATCCGCTTCCACGCGCTCGCCCGCGTCCGAGCCGAAGGCGGCAAAATGGCGGTCGAGGGCGGTCAGTTGACGGTTGCCAACGCCAACGCCGTGACGATTCTGATTTCCATCGCCACCAGCTACAAGAACTACGCCGACGTGAGCGGCGACCCGGCGTCCCTCGCCCTGGCTCCGCTCGAAGCCGCCGCCCGCAAATCCATTGACGGTCTGCGCCAGGCGCACGCTGCGGATTATCGCCGCCTGTTCCGCCGCGTCAGCCTGCGTCTCGGAACCTCCGACCCGGATTTCAATTCCACGACCGGAACCGTGTTGACGCAGGAAGCCGCCAGCCGCCCGACCAATGAGCGCGTCGCCGCGTTCAAAAACGGAAACGACCCGGAACTGGCCGCGCTGCATTTTCAGTTCGGGCGCTATCTGCTGATTTCCAGTTCGCGTCCGGGCGGGCAGCCGGCCACGCTGCAAGGGCTGTGGAACGACAGCCTGACGCCGCCCTGGGGCGGGAAATACACGATCAATATCAACACCGAGATGAACTACTGGCCCGCCGCGTCCGCCAACCTCATCGAATGCTGCGCGCCGCTGTTCCAAATGCTGGCCGAGCTTGCGGTCGCGGGGCAGCGCACGGCCCAAACCTGTTACGGCGCGAAAGGCTGGGTCTGCCACCACAACACGGACATCTGGCGCGGAACCGCGCCCGTAGACGGGGCGTTCTGGGGGATGTGGCCGACGGGCGGCGCATGGCTGTGCCGAAGTCTGTGGGAGCATTACGAGTTCACGCACGACCGCGCGGCCCTAAAGGAACACTATCCCATTCTGCGGGGCGCGGCGGAGTTTTTCCTGGACGCGCTCATGGAGGAACCGGGCCATCGCTGGCTCGTGACCTGCCCCTCTGTTTCGCCGGAAAACGGGCATCATCCCGACGCCAGCATTTGCGCCGGGCCGACGATGGACAACCAGATTCTGCGCGACCTGTTCGAGTCGGTTGTGCGCGCGTCCGAAATTCTGGGCGTAGACGCTGCGTTTCGCGACCGGACGCGCGGCGCGCAGACCCGCCTCGCCCCCACGCAGATCGGCAAACTGGGGCAGCTTCAGGAGTGGCTGGAAGATTGGGACGGCGCGGCCCCCGAACAAAACCACCGGCACGTCTCGCATCTGTACGGCCTGTTTCCAAGTCAACAGATCACCCGGCGCGCGACCCCGGAACAATTCGCCGCCGCCCGAAAGTCGCTGGAAATGCGCGGCGACATGGCGACCGGCTGGAGTCTGGCATGGAAAATTAACCTGTGGGCGCGTTTGGAAGACGGCGACCGCGCCCATAAATTGCTCGCGGGCCTGCTGACGCCGGAGCGCACCGCGCCCAACCTGTTCGACCTGCACCCGCCGTTCCAGATTGACGGCAATTTCGGCGCCAGTTCGGGCGTCGTGGAAATGCTGCTGCAAAGTCACGCGGGCGACCTGCATCTGCTGCCCGCGCTGCCTTCCGTCTGGCCGTCCGGAGCCGTGCGCGGCTTGCGGGCGCGCGGCGGCTTCGTGGTCGGCCTGGACTGGCAGGAGGGAAAATTGACCCGCGCGCAGGTCGAATCGCTCGCAGGCGGCGACTGCCAGGTGCGCCTGGGCGAGCAAACCGTCACGTTCCCCACTAAAGCGGGCAAGCGTTACGCCCTCGACGCCACACTCAAAGTTCGGGCTGCATAGCGCGTGCCAAAAGTGGCGGCGATGAAAGGAATTTCTTCGCTCGGCAGCCTGCGGCTGTGTGTCCTGCGGACACGCTCTATAGACAAAACGGAATTTCGCGCTGTCTCCCGTGTCCGAAGGACACACGGCGGAACGCCACAAAGCAAAGAAGTGAATTTCGTCGCGGCCCGTCGCCGTTCGCTTCGACAACGATACGTTCAATTTCTTCATACCGACCTAAGCGACGACGAGATTGTCGCAGTGGATGATCTCGTCGAAGCCGCTGTAGCCCAGGATTTCGGCGAACCGCTCGCTGCGAAGTCCCAGTACGCGCCGGACTTCGCTGTCGGCGTAGTTGCTCAGGCCGCGCGCGAAGGTCGCCCCGGTTTCGTCCAGCGCCTCGATCAAGTCTCCGGGCGCAAACGTTCCCGCCACGCTCACGATGCCGACCGCCAGCAGGCTCACGCCGCCGCGCGCCAGCTGCTCGCGCGCCCTGGCGTTCACCGTAACGCTGCCGCGCGGACGCGCGCTGTGGGCGATCCAGCGCTTGCGGGCGGGCAGTCGGTCGGAACTGTCGCGCGGCAGAAAGGCGGTTCCGATGGCGGCGTTATCGGGGGATGGGCGGATCGCGTCGTCCAGGACGTTGGCCCGCCGCCCGCGCGCAATGATCGTGCGAACGCCCGACTGCGTGGCGATGCGCGCCGCCTCGACCTTGCTTCGCATTCCCCCGGTTCCCACGCCGCTGACCGCGCCGCCCGCCAGGGCTAGAATCGTGTCGTTGATTTCGGCCACGACGGGAATGACGGGCGGAGGGAGGGCGGCTTGCGGGTCGGGCGGACGGGCGTACAGGCCGTCCACGTCGGAGAGGATGAGCAGCAAATCAGCGTCAACGAGCGTGGCGACGAGCGCGGCCAGACGGTCGTTGTCGCCGAACTTGATCTCTTCGACCGCAACCGTGTCGTTTTCGTTGATGATGGGGACGACGCCGAGCGCGAGCAGGGCGAGAAGCGTGTTGCGGGCGTTCAAGAAGCGGCCCCGGTCGTCCAGGTCGTCGCGGGTCAGCAGGACTTGCGCGCACGTCAGGCCATGCGCGGCGAACGCTTCGGTGTAGGTGTGCATCAGCCGTCCCTGCCCGATGGCGGCTGCCGCCTGTTTGTAGGGCAGCGTGTCGGGCGCGGGGCGCGGGGCGGAGGGGGCGGAACGGTTGGACGAGGACGGGGCGTTCGCCAGCGCCTCGCGCCCGGCCCGGATCGCCCCGGACGAGACCAGCAGCATTTCACAGTTATGGGCGTGTTGGCGGGCGATCTGTCCGGCCAAATCCGCCAGAAACGGGCGGTCGAGGCGACCCTGCGCGTCCGTCAGCGCGCTGGTTCCCACCTTGACGACAACGCGGGCGGGCATTCCCGGTCTCACGCGCGGGCGGCGCGCTTCGAGCGCGCTCCCATCGGCAGGTCGTCCTCGTCGGGCTTGTCTTCGTCCTCGTACTCGAATTCGATGTCCCGAATTTTTACGGTGTCGCCGTCTTTCGCGCCGATCTCCTTCAATTTGCGCGTGATGCCGATTTTGTCCAGACTCTTTTGCAGGCGTCGCAGGGAGTACTCGTTTTCCAGGTCGGCCATCGCCACCATACGCTCGATGCCCTTGCCGACGACCTCGTAATGGGTGGCGTCCACCTGCCGGGCTTCCCACCGCAGGAAATCGTCTTCGAGCGGAGCCACGATGCGAACCGTTTGCGCTTCCAATGCGGCCTGTTGGTCGTCGCTGGCGCGCAGGGCTTCCAGCCGCGCCATCACGTCATACAGCAGCGGTTTCAGCCCGGCGCGCGTGACGGCGGAGATGCGGTACACGGTCAGCCCGCGCGCCTTCAAGGTCGCTTCCAGCGCGTTGACCGCCTCCGGGTCAGCCATCACGTCGGTTTTATTCAGGCAGACGATTTGCGGCAGTTCGGCCAGCCGCGCGTCATACAGCGCCAGTTCGCGGTTCAGCACGTCGAAATCCTCCAGCGGGTCGCGCCCGGTCATGCCGCTCACGTCCAGCAGGTGCAGCAGCAGGCGCGAGCGGGCGACGTGCCGCAGGAATTGATGCCCCAGCCCCACGCCCTCGCTCGCGCCCTCGATGATGCCGGGAATGTCGGCCATCACAAAGTTGCGCTCGCGCTCGACGTAGACGACGCCCAGGTTCGGAACCAGCGTCGTGAACGGATAATCGGCGATTTTGGGCTTGGCCGCAGAAACGGCGGCGATGAGCGTGGATTTGCCGACGTTCGGGTAGCCGAGCAGGCCCACGTCGGCCAGCAGTTTCAATTCCAGCCGCAGGCGTTTCGCTTCGCCCGGCTCGCCCTTTTCCGCGAATTTTGGAGCCTGATGAATCGAGGTCGCAAAGTGGGCGTTGCCCCGCCCGCCAATGCCGCCGCGCGCAATTACGGCCTGACTGTCCGGGGCGCTCAGGTCGGCGATTACTTCCCCTGAATCCAGGGAGGTGACAACGGTTCCCTGCGGGACTTTCAGAAGCAGGTCGTGTCCGTTCTTGCCGAACATATCCTTGCTGCCGCCGTCGCCGCCGCGCTCGGCCTTATACTTATGCTGATAGCGAAAGTCCAGCAGGGTTGTGATATTGGTATCCACCTTCATAATGATGTTGCCGCCGTGCGCGCCGTCGCCGCCGTTCGGTCCGCCGCGCGGCACGAACTTCTCCTGCCGAAACGTGACCATGCCGTTGCCGCCGTTCCCGGCCAGAACCTCAACTTCCACCTCATCCACAAACATAGACATTCCGCTACCCAACCTTCCCGAAAACCCAAAACCTGCTTAATCTTCTCGAACGCCGCCCGCTGTTCGCTCAGGCGCGTGGAACGGTTTTTTTGTATTCTAGGCTTATAGTAGCGCGTTTTCCCGCAAAAGGCAAGTCCGAAGAGGACAAGGGGCAATAACCGGACGACCGCGCAGGAAACGTTATTTCAAAATTCGCAAAAAGCCTCCAAAAATCGCTTGACGTTTTCCCGCTTCCCTGTTATAATGCTAGCGAGGAAGCCAAGTCATACCAGGAACGGCGTCACCCGCAGCATAGCCGCTCACTCCCTCCGTTGCCGCGCTTTTGTTCGCAGGAAAAGATTTGTCATGCAACGTATCCGGCAAAGTTTGTTCGGGTTGGAACTGCTCGGCCTCTGCGCCCTCGCGTCCCCGGCGTTTGCGGAAGGGCCGCCAAAGGGATCAACCCTCCCCCGGAAAATTTCACCTTTACCTTCACAGTGCCGCAGGTCAAAATCGTAATACCGGCGCCAGGCGCGCAAGTCACAGCATTTCAGGAGATTGTCACGGTTGACGGCGTTGCCAAAGGCGCTGTTCTTGCGGCCGCCTATGGCTATGGCGTCTCCGCCGAGGGTACGCCCGGATACCAGTTCGACGCCCACTGGAATATGCACCTCCAGATTGACTCGCAGGACTGCGCCAAAGACGTGGGCGGAGGCGCACAAACGCTTGACGCCAGAGGCAAATGGAGTTATTTTCCAGGGGCGGCGGGCGGCATGAGCGGCTCAGCCTTCTGCGCCAACGGCAGTCATCGCGCGGACGCATTCCAGGTAATAAACGTTGGCGGTCTGACGCCGCCAAACTTTGACTATGACGTGGTTTTCTTTACCGTCGTCATCACTCCGCCTGAAGGCTGATTTTCGTAAATCGGCAGGGCGGGCAGGCGCGCAATTTGCAGCCCGTAAGAAGGCTGCGAATGCAAATCTGGCGTTTCGGTAATGGGACATGGCTTGCTCTGCTGATTTACGAAAGTCCTGACAACGCAACCGAAAAACGGGCCTGCTTCGCGCCGCAGGCAGGCCCGTGCTGTTTTGCTGGAGAAACGTTCATGAAGATGCGACTGCATGGCGCGGTCTGCCTGATCGCGCTGCTGGTTCTGTTGCCGCTGGGGAGCCTGGCGGCCCCCGTCACGCCGGATATGCGCGCTAAGGACAAAAAACTGGAAACGCCGGTGACTTTCGCTTCTCCGCGTATTGCGATGGGCGAACTGCTGGAACGTCTTTCCACTCTGTCGGGCGTGGCCCTCACAATGGATAACCGCGTCGCGGCTTCCGGCGTCTCTCTCTGCCTTTCGGTCAAGCAAATGCCCCTGGCCGACGTAATGAACGCGCTGTGGTCGGTCGTCAGCCTGCAAAAGACAGCGTGGCGCTGGGAAAAGACCGAAGAGGCAAAGACAGCCGCCCCGCGCTACTGGCTCATTTCCGGCGAGCCGAATGGCCTGCACGCCCGCATTCAGGACGCCTACGAGAAGCAAGTCGCGCTGCTGGTTCAGGCGGCGAACGCTTCGCCAGACGAACGGAAAAAGTGGCTGGGGAAAAACAAAGCCGACGACGAGTGGTTGACGGACGATACTGCGCTCCGAGGCATCAAACTTTTCGCCGAGGCGGTTCCATCCGGCAAGCGCAAGCCCGTGTTACGCGGACAGGAAAGCATTGACGTTCCCGTTTCTAATCTCTCTGCCGAGGCGCAGAAATTCGTCGCGTCTGAAAACGCGCAAACGCCCGGCAAACCGATCACCAACGAAAACGTGCAGATTTACGTCAATGCTTTCCCTGGCGAAATTGCCCCGACGCTGTGGATACAAATAAACGGTTCCGGTCATAGTTATGCAGGGGGCGGACCGCTCAACGCGCAATTCCTGAGTGAAATCGAAGAGGGCTGGATACATGCGGGCGATACGACCGACAGCCCGCTGACGACGCGAACCGTCGTCAAGCCCGCCGACTACAAGCCCGTCTACGCCAGCCCGGTTACAGACCTCGAAAGCTTGAGAAATCTAACCCCGCAGGAGGGCGCGAACCTGGCCCGCTTTCAAAACGAGCTGGTTCCCACGCGCCTGTCACAATTAGCCGGAGGCGTTCCCCTCTCGTTCGTCGCCGTGCTGCCGCCCGCCACGAACGCGCAGCTGACGCACATTTCGTCAGGCGAGTTCTACGAAGAGCCGTATGGAAAAACCGTCGCGCAGTATTTGCGCCTGCTGCACAAAGAACCGAAGCGCCTGATGACGAAATGGCGCGGCGACCTGTTGCTGGTCAATCAGCGCGAGTGGTTTCTGAGCGACGACGACAGCGTTCCCTGGGACGCGATAAAGCGCCTGCGCCAACTGGTGCAGAAAAGACGCGGCCTGCTGACGCTGCAGGA
>JBBRNU010000177.1:0-7783 GCA_038230115.1 Chthonomonadales bacterium
CGGCACGGGAACGACCGGGAGCGGCGGAAGCGCGGGCGGAACGGGCGCGACCGGGGGAACCGGCGGCACGGGCGGAACCACGACCGGAGGCGGCGCGACGGGCGGAACGGGGACGACGGGCGGCTCCTCCGGCAACAACGGCGGGACGACCGGCGGCGCGGGTTCTACGGGCAACGCAGGGGGGACGGCGGGCGGAACCACCGGGACGGGCGGCACGACAACCGGGGGAACCACTGGAACTGGCGGCGTCACCACCGGAGGAACCGGCACGGGTTCGACTTCCGGTTCCACCGGCGGCGCAGCCGGAACGACCGGCGGAACCGGCGTGACCACGACCAATACTTCCAGCGGCGGTTCTGTGGGTCTCAGCGGCTTTTCGGCCTCTGCCGTTCTGCGCCAGCTGATTTTCGATTTCAACCACACCCGCGACCTGGTGCGGCAAAGTGAGTCGCTGGAACGCGCCGCCAGCGCCAACATCACCCGCGTGCAGCAGGACACGGTTTTTCAGGTCAAGCAGGCATTTTATTTTTACGTGCAGGACATTCGGCTCGTGCAGGTGAATGAGCAGGAAGTGGCGAACCGGCAGTCCCAACTCGACCTTGCGACCTCGCGCTACAATACCGGGCTTGGGCAGCCCATTGACGTGGTGACCGCGCAAACCGCCAAAGCCGAAGCGATTACCAACCTGACGCTGGCGCGCGGCAACGCCGAGCAGTCGCGCATCAATCTCGCCCTGCTGATGGGCATTGATCCGCGCACGCCGATTACGCCCGCCGACACGAACGAACCTTTGCCCGCCTCGACCGACGTAAACGCCCTGACCAGCCGCGCCCTGCGCCAGCGCCCGGAAATTCTTCAGGCGCAGGCGACGATCCGCGCCTATCAATATGGCGTGAATGCGGCGCGCACGACCAATGCGCCCGTTGTCAGCGGCGACGTGCAAGTTCTTTCCAGCGGCAACCAGTTTCTGCCCCAGACCAATAACTTGTTTTTGGGCGTGGCCGTGACGTGGACGCCGTTCGATGGCGGGCTGACACGCGGGCGCGTCGAGGAGCAGCGGGCCAACGTGGAAAGCGCGCAGGCGCAATTGACGGCCTCGCAATTAATGGTAACGTCCGATGTTTCGGTCGCCTATGTCAACCTGATTACGGCCAGCCAGCGCGTCACGCTCGCACAGGCCGACGTCGCCAACGCCGAGGCGGGCGTTCGCATCGCGACCGGACGCTACGCCACCGGCATCGGCCTTTTTCTGGACATCATCAACGCCGAGGCGTTTCTGCTGACAGCGCGCATCAATCTGGTAACGGCCCAGGCCAACGTCCAGCAGGCGCGAGCCGCCCTCCAGCGCGCTGTCGGCGATATTCTCCCGCCTTAGCCCTGATGCGGAAGACGCCTAATTTCTCGCGTATTGTTCGGCGACCGGCTCACTCTCCGGTCGCCTTACTCTTGCAGTTTTCGCAATCCGTCGTCACGCCAACTTCACTTAAGGAAATCTTCGAACCATGTTGTTCCTGCTGTTCCTGTCCGCTCTGCTCGGCCAGTCGCCGCCCGCTCCGGTCGCGAACGTTCATTTTACCGTAGACGCCATGCGCCCGCGCGCCCGGATTTCCCCCTACATCTATGGCGTCAACCAGCCCGATTGGAAGGGGGCGACGCGCGACGCGACGCTGGCCCGCATCGGCGGCAACCGCCTGACCGCGTATAATTGGGAGACGAACGCCTCGAATGCCGGCAACGACTACCACTTTCAAAACGACGGGTTTATGGGTGGCGGCGAAACGCCGGGTGAAGCCATGCGCCCCCAGATCGCCGCCGCGCTGAACGCCGGGGCCGCGATGATCGTCACGGTTCCGATGGCGGGCTATGTCTCTGCGGACAAGCGCGGCGACGGCGACGTGAACAAGACGCCCGACTACCTGAACACGCGCTTCGACAAATCCCTGCCGCGCAAGGGGCGTCCGTTCGCCTTCCCGCCCGACCTGAACGACCACACGGTCTATCAGGACGAGTTTGTTGCGTGGGTCGAAAAGACGTTTCCGCAGAAAAACGGCCCGCACCGCCTTTTCTATTCCCTCGACAACGAGGCGGATTTGTGGGACAGCACGCACGCGCGCCTGCGAACCCAAAAACTCACGTATGCCGAGATGCTGCAACGCTCTATAGACTACGCCCGCGCCATCAAAGCCGTCGCGCCCGCCAGTCTGGTTTTCGGCCCGGCCAGTTTCGGCTGGAGCGGTTTTGAAAACCTGACGGGCGCAACGGACGCGAACGGGCGCAATTTCCTCGACTTCTATTTGAAGGGAATGCGGGACGCGGGGAAGACGAGCGGTCGGCGGCTGCTGGACGTTCTCGACCTGCACTGGTATCCCGAAGCGCGCGGGGGCGGTCAGCGCATTACCGAAGGCGGCAACGAACCCGACGTTGTGCGCGCCCGCCTGCAGGCGCCGCGCTCGCTGTGGGACGCGACTTATCAGGAAGATTCGTGGATTACGCGCGACGTGATTCACGAACCGATCCGCCTGCTGCCGCGCGTGAAAGCGCAAATCGCCCAGTTCGATCCCGGCATGAAATTGGGAATTACCGAATACAATTATGGCGGCGGCAACCATATTTCGGGCGCGATTACGATTGCCGACGTTCTCGGCATCTTCGGGCGCGAGGGAGTTTTCGCCGCGAATTACTGGCAGCTCAAGCCGGACGAGCGTTTCGCGTATGCGGCATTCACGCTATACCGCAACTTCGACGGCAAAAAAGGACGTTTCGGGGATACGTCCCTCGCCGCGACGACGAGCGACCCGGTGAACACTTCTTTGTACGCCAGTATGGACGCCGCCCACCCGAACCGTCTGGTTCTCGTCGCGATCAACAAAACTGACGCTCCGATTGACGCCGACACGACCCTCGCCGCGAAAACAACCTTTCGCGCCGCCAGACTGTACCGGCTGACCGGCGAAGCGGCCCAGCCGCGCTCTGCGGGAGAAACCCCGGTCGCGGCGGGCAACCATCTTCGCCTGACCCTGCCCCCAATGAGCGTCACCGTCATCGCGCTCCAGCCCTGACACGACACCATAGAGACCAGCAATGGAAACATTCAAAGCGATGCTCAACGATATACTTTAGTTTCCGGTAAAATCCGGTTGCATTTTGTATATCTGACAACCTTTTCAGGACCGCACGGGAAAGCGTCTAAAAATTGGCAGTCGCTTTTGCTCCAATAGTTCTTTAAGGCGGCAACAATGGTAGTTTCTAGAGCAAGGCGGAAGGGACGACAATGATAGTTGATAACACCAGGGACGCCCAAGCCGCCTGGCCCGAATTGCCGCCGTTTGAGGCTTGGAAAGACACCTGCGCCACGCTCCTCCTGTGGACACAGATCGTCGGCAAGATTCGTTTGGAGCTTTCTCCGCCTATCAATCATTATTGGGGCAGCGCCCTGTATGTCACGACGCGCGGCCTCACGACCTCGCCCATTCCTTACACTGCAGGAACCTTTGCTATAGACTTTGACTTCGTCGCCCACGCGCTGCGAATTACCGCCTCCGGGGGCGATGCGCGTTCGTTCGCACTGGAGCCAATGTCGGTTGCGGACTTTTACCGCAAAACAATGCAATCCCTCAGTGAATTAGGCATTTCTGTCACCATATATGCCCGCCCGGTAGAGTTGGCGGAGGCGATCCCATTCGCAGAGGACAGGATACACGCAAGCTACGATGCCGCCGCCGTCCACCGCTTCTGGAGTGCGCTCGTCACGGTGAATCAAGTCTTCGCGGAATTTCGCGCCCGCTTTATCGGGAAGGCGAGTCCGGTGCATCTCTTCTGGGGCGCGCTCGACCTGGCCGTAACCCGGTTCTCCGGGCGGACTGCCCCCAGACATCCTGGTGGCGTACCCCATTGCCCAGATTGGGTAATGGAGGAAGCCTACTCGCACGAGTTGTCGAGCGCCGGGTTCTGGGCCGGGGCGGGCCTGGGCGAAGCCGCCTTCTACGCCTATGCCTATCCGAGTCCATATGGTTTCAGCGCGTACCACGTCCTGCCGGAAGCGGCCTACTTTCATGACAAATTGGGCGAATTCATCCTGCCTTACGAGGCCGTGCGGACGGCGGAGGCGCCCGCACAGACCTTGCTCTCGTTTCTACAGACGACATACGAGGCTGCAGCGACTCTGGCGGACTGGGACAGGAGCGCACTGGAACGCCAGGGTAGCGCCAGATGACACTGCATTTGACGGCTGAGAAGTTCAGCGGCCTGCGCCGAAGCGGTCGTCGTACAGGCTGTAGAGGACAGGAATGACGAGCAGGGTCAGAACCGTCGAGACCGACAGCCCGCCGATCACGACAATCGCCATCGGCGCGCGAACTTCCGACGCTTCGCCGATTCGCAGGGCGACCGGCAGCATCCCGGCCATCGTCGCGGTCGTCGTCATCAGGATCGGGCGCAGGCGCGTGGCTCCGGCCTCGATCAAAGCGGGCGTGCGCGCCATGCCCTGCTCGCGCAGCGTGTTCGTGTAATCCAGCAGCAGGATCGCGTTACGGGTCATCAGACCGACCAGCATGATTACGCCGATAGCCGAAACCAGCGACATGGTTTCGCCCGTCAGTACCAGCGCGCCCAACGCCCCGATCAAGGCCATCGGCAGCGTGAACATAATCACGAATGGCGTGCCTAAATTGTTGAACAGCGACGCCATCACGATGTAAACCAGCAGGATGCCCAGAACCAGCGCGCTGACGAAGGGCATTACGTTTTCGTCGAGCGTTTCGGACTCGCCGCCCCAACCAATCGTAATGCCCGCGTGCGGCAGCCCATCCATCTGACGCTGCAAACCGGCGCGCACCGTTCCCAGCGAAACTTCGGAAGACAATCCGGCCCGAACTGTCACCAGGCGCAGCCCGTTGCTGCGCTCGATGCTGGTCGGGCCTTCGCGCTGTGTAATGTCGGCGACGTCGCCTAGCAGGATCGGCTGGCGCGGGCCGGTCGCGCCCACGACCAGGTTTTGCACGTCGGCAAGATTGTCCCGATTGGTCCCGGCCAGACGGACGCGAATCGGAACCTCGCCCCCGTTTTCGCGCAGACGCGCGTCGGCATTGCCGGTCAGGGCGTCGCGCACCAACTGGCCCGCCTGCCCGCTCGTCAATCCCAGCGGCGCGGCGCGGGCCGGGTCGAGGGCGATGCGAATTTCCGGCTTGCCGCCGCGCGCGGAAACGTCGGGGTCGAGAATGCCGGGCGTGCGCGCGGCCAGGTCACGCACTTGGGCGGCGAACGCGGTCAATCGGTCGGCGTCATCGCCGCGCAGCTCGATCATCACGCGGGCCGACGCCCCGGTCGCCGTGCCGACAGCGGCCGCGCTCAACCGCGCCCCGAGTTCCGTTTCCAGGGCGCGCAAACGGGCGCGCAGGGCGCTGGCGACATCCTGATCCGTGCGGCGGCGAAATGCACTGCCCGGACGCAGGCGGTCGAGCAGCCCGCCCTTGTCGTTCAGCCGAACGTTGACCTGCGCGAACTGCGGCCCCTGCTGCGGGAGGTCGCCGAAGCCGCCGAGTATCTGCCCGACGTTCGTCAGCGTCACGCGAACGTCTTTATCCTGCGCGACCAGGGTTTCGACGCGGCGAACCGCCCGGTCGGTCGCCGCCAGGCTGGTTCCCGGCGGCATTTCGACGTTGACGGTCAGCAGGCCTTGATCGGCGCTCGGCAGCAAATCCACGCCCAATCGCGAAAACGAGAGCAGAAAAATCAGGGCCAGCGCTCCCACTGCCGACAGGCACACGAGCGCGCGGCGGCGCAGCGCCCAGGCGATGACGCGACGGTAGCGGCTTTCCAAACGCTGATAGAAACGCTCGAAGGGCGCGAACACGCCGGATTGGGCCTCGATGCGCTCGCCCGCGCGATACCAGCGGGCGGCCAGCATCGGCGTAACGGTGAAGGAAACGACGAGCGAAAACAGCGTCGCGGCGGCAATCGTCAGCCCGAATTGCCGGAAGAACCCGCCCACAATTCCGCCCATGAACCCGATGGGAACGAAAACTACAACGTCCACAAGAGTCGTCGTGAGGTCGGCGAACCCGATTTCGGCGCGTCCGTTCAGGGCGGCCTCGCGCGGAGCCTCGCCGTTCGACAGATGCCGCGTGATACTTTCCAGAACCACAATCGAATCGTCCACGAGAATGCCGACCGAAAGCGACAGCGCCAGCAGGGTCATCTGGTTGAGGGTGAAACTCGCCGCCCACATGACGAGAAAAGTCGCCACGATGCAGGCTGGGATCGCGAGCGCGACAATGACGGTTCCGCGCAGGTTGTGCAGGAACAGCAAAATTACCGCCATCGCCAGAACCGCGCCCAGAATCAGGCTCAAGTTCACGTCTTCCAGCGCGCCGCGCACAGTGCGCGAGTCGTCGCGCAGAATGATTTGATGCAGGTCAGGGGGCAGTTTCAGGCCGTTCAGGGCGGCGCGCAGGCCGTCCACGACCGCGACCGTGTTGGCGTCCGGCGACTTGGTAAAGACGAGGCTGACGCCCTCGCGTCCGTTGATGCGGCTGATTTCGCCCGGCGCGGCCAGGCCGTCCGTGACCGTCGCCACGTCCGCGATGGTCAGCGGCGGGGCGGGCAGGGAAGAGGCTATCGGCGCGGCGGGCAAATTGGCCGCGCCCGCCATGCCGGAAGGATTGGAAGCGGCATTGAGACCGGGAGCGAGGGCGGACGCGGCAAGGAGGGGCGTTTGGCGGATGGAGGCGAGTGAGGCGAACGCGCCGGTCAGCCGCACATCGGTTTCCCGCGCGCCCGCCGTCAGGCTGCCGCCCGGCACGTCATGCCCGGACGCGCGCAGGGCGTTAATCACGTCTTCAATCGTCAGGCCCGCCGCCGCCAGACGCGCATTGTCGGCTTCCACCTCGATTTCGCGCGCCCGTCCGCCCAAAATCTGCACGGTCGCCACGCCCGCCACGCGCTCTAAGGCCGGGCGCAGGGTCTTGTCGGCCAGGGCGCGCAGTTGCGGCAGGGTCAGCGACGCGCATTCCAGCCCGACGTACAACACAGGCTGCGCGTTGATGTCGAGTTTGGCGATGACGGGCGGGCGGGCTTCCGGGGGCAGGTCGGCGCGCAGAGCTTCGAGGCGTCCGCGCATGTCGGCCTGCGCCACGTTCAGGTCGGTTCCCACCTCGAAGTCTACGCTCACAATGGAAACGTCGGCCTGCGAACTGGAATACACGCCGCGCACGCCGCCGACCGTGCCAACGGCGGTTTCCAGCGGGCGGCTGATCTGCGCCTCGATTTCGGGCGGGCCAGCGCCGGGATACACGGTCGTCACGGTGAGGGTCGGCACGTCGGCGCGGGGGTTGAGTTCGGCGGGCAGGCGTGAGTATGCGCGCAGGCCGAGAATGGCGATGGCGGCGAGCGCCATCCAGATGAGCAGGGGGCGCGCAATGGCGAGTCGAGTGAGCCACATGATAAAAGAGGACGGCCTGAATTCCTGGCGCAAGAGGGAATGCCGCCTAACCCCCCGGCCCCTCCCAATCGCCGACGCGCTTTCCATTCCCCACCGGGGAGACAATTCACCTAACCCCCGGCTCTCTTCCCCGGCGGGTTAGGTGAATTGTCTCCCACCGAAAGGAAGTCGGGGTTTAGGTGGTCTTTCCCATGCGACTGAGAGTTTTCAACCCTTGACCTGCGCTCGCTGCAAATCCGTTATGGCGCAACCGTTGTCGTGACGTGGGGCAGGTGACCGAACAGGCTGTCGCGCAGGTTGCCGACGCGCGGGCTGACGAGTTCCAGGTCTTTCTGGAAGTAAATC
>JBBRNU010000178.1:0-7757 GCA_038230115.1 Chthonomonadales bacterium
GCGTCATTCCGATGCTTGCGCTTTCCACACGATATCTGAACTCCCCTTCCCCGGTGGGGAAGGGGGCGGGGGTTAGGTGTCCTTCCTGCAAATGGGCCGGGGGTTAGATGAAACTAACGCCTTAAATCAGCGTTTCAAACAATACGACAGGGCGAGCAGGGTGTAACTCGTCACGAGCGGCGGCTGGTTTTCCCAGAAGCGGGCGTTGTCGTTGTACCAGGAGCCGTCGGGCCGCTGGTTCGCGGTCAACTGCGCCGCCAGTTCGCGCGCCCAATCGTGCGGAACGCCCTTCGTATCGCGCACGATTTTCTCGTTGAACACGTCGAGCGTCTTCGCCATCGTGTGATAATAATAGTAAAGCGACTGCGCGCCCATGCCCGGATTTTCGGTCACGGAATAATGGCCGCGAATCCAGTCCCAGGCCGACTGCGCGCGGGGGTCGTCTTTGGTCAGGCCGCAGTAGATGTAGCTTTTCAGGCCCGCATAGGTCATCGAGGCATAGGATTGGGGCTTGCCGCCGCTTTCCGAAAAACTGCGCCCCTTGCTGTCGTAAATGAAGCCGCCATCGTCGGCGCTCTCCGGCGCTTTCACCCAGGCCTGATCGTTGCTGGCCCGGCGGTTCTGCACCCGCTGCAAAAACGCAATCGCCTTCTTCCAGACGGGCGACGACGTGGACGCGCCTGACTCCTGGAGGGCTTCGAGCGCGGTTTGCAGGTTCGAGAGGTCGGGCCGGTCGGGTTTCGAGCCGTATCCAATGCCGCCATAAGTCGGATCGCTGGCCGCGACACCCTCGCCTTCGTCGAACTGCGATGTTTCGAGATACTTTTGCGCGGCCAAAATCTGCGGGCGATAGGCCGGGTTATGCGTCAGCGACAGGGCCAGCAGGCTCAGGCTGGTGTTGTAGTTGGGCAGCGATTGGGCGGGGTTGGCGTCGCTGTAAATCGCCCCGTTTGGCTTGGTCATGCCGAGCAGGTACTGGACGCCGCGCGCAACGGCGGGTTCTTTGATTTCCGAGCGCCCATTCCGCAAAAACGCTGCGACCGCCAGGGCAGTCGTGGCCGGGTACTCGCCCCACGAGCCGTCCTTTTCCTGGACGCGCCGCAGATAGTCCAGCCCTTTTGCGACTGCCGTCTTCGCTTTCGCGGCAGTCGTGTCGGGGGGGGCGGCCTGCGCGGGCGGTTGGATTTGCGGCAGCGCGGCAAGCGTCACCGCGAGAATTCCAACGACAGCGAAAACACGAAACGGTTTGTATTTCATCGTCTTGCTTTCCTGCATGGTTCCGTCTTGTAGGGGCAGGGCAAGCCCTGCCCCTACCTAATCCGTCTGCCTGAACAGAATGTCGGTCAATCGGCGTTCGGGCTATTTTTGCGCTCGTTGCGGATGCGCCTTGAGAACAAATTCTATCGGCATACCGCGCTTGGGGGTTCGCGCCGCATTCACGACATAAGCATTGTCGCCGCCGCTGGCAAGCGGGTTGTCTAAAATGGCGGCGGGGTCGTGCCAGACCGCCACAAGCGACTTTTCCAGGTCGGCCTCAAACCCCTCGCGCAGTATCCGCGACCCAGTGAACACCCACTCGTGCGCGGCCATCGGCTGACGGCCCGGCATTCGCAGGATCAGCGTTTCGGCGCGCACATCCTGCATTTGCCCCCGCGCGTCACGCCAGCGCACGCGGATTTCGACGGGAGCGCCCTGCGGCGTGGTTCGCTCGCCCTGAACCCTCAGGACGTTCTTCGGCTCCAGTCCCAACAACAGCAGGGCCAGCTGCAGATGCAGGGGCCGCACGTCCACACGCAGCAGGCTTTCGTGCGTTTTGCCGCGCGGGGCAACCGCCAGATACTCGATCGCGCCACTGTCCATGTTGATTACGCCCGGACACGTTACGGTGCGCGCTTCGGTATCCACGAGCGCGCTGCCAATCCGCAACAGGCGCGCCGTAATTCGCTCGATGGGCGCGCTGATAGGCGGCTTGAACGGCCCGGCTTTCGGCGCGGCGGGGGGCGCGGTCTGCGCGGAAGTGGAAACCGACGCGATCAGACCGACCGCTGCGACCGCTGAAATCGCCGCAATAAGTAGGGCGTTTCCGCCTGCCAGCGTTTTCATTTTTGATAGATGGGCAGCAGTCCGGCAGGAACCTGCAAAACGAGAACCGACATCGCCGTCGCGTACTCGATGCCCGCCTCCGACGTGTTGTCGGAACGGCCCCACGCCCCGTCCGAATCCTGCGCGTTGCAAAGCCGGTCGCGAATCGGCGGATACCACTGCCGCCAGTAATCGCCGCCCGCCTGGTACATCGCCTGCGTGACGTAATAGAGGGCGTAGTAATAATGGTCGCGGTACGTCCATTCGTTTTCGCGGTCGAGCGGATGGCCTTTCAGAAACGCGAGCGCCGCCTGCGTTTCCGGCGAACCGGCTCGCCCCGCCATCAAAAACGAGAGCGCCGCGGCCCCGGTGCGCGCCGGGTTCGACTGCCGTTGCCCGACTTGATAGTTGTAGCCGCCGTCCGGATTGGCGCACCGCTGCATATAGGCGAGCGCGCGGTCAATCGTGGACTGCGAGACCGCAATCCCGGCGTTGCGCGCCGCCCGCAGCGCCAGCACCTGCACGACCGTAACGGAAATATCGGCCTCGCCGGGGCGCGGCTTGTAGCGCCAGCCGCCGTCGTGATACGGGTTGCCGTCCCGCGACTGCGTGTCTTCGATCAGGCGAATCGCGGCCTCGATTTTCGGTTTCAGGTCGCGGCGGCGCGTCATGCCATACGCTTCGGCGAGCGCGAGCGTGGAAAAGCCATGCCCGTACATCGGCTCGGCCCCGCCCATCGGACTGCGAACCAGCCCCGGAGCGCCGAACGAGCCGTCGGCGTGCGCGCAGTTGGCGATGAAATCTACGGCTTCGTTCATCACCAGCCCGAACCGCCCGCGTCCCGGCTGATGCCCGGTCGCCAGGAACGCCATAAGGCAGAAACTCGTGATGCCGACCTCGCCGTCCCACTGCCCGCTGCGCCAGCGCCCGTCGGCTTCCTGATGCGCGGCGAGATAGGCCAGCCCGCGATTGACGGCGGCTTCCGAGCGCGGCGTTCCCAAATATTCCCGCGCCTCCACGTCCCACGGCGACACGACCCGGCGCGGCGCTTTCGCCCGTCCCTGCGCCCCGGCGCCGGAAATCAACACGGAAAGCGACAAGAACAATCCGGCGCAGACAAAAAGGCTTCGCGACATCATCGTTTTTTCTCAGCCAGGGATTTGTAGTAGCGGCTGACCAAATCCTGGAATTCCGCCGGGACGTGTTCCTGCTGGCCCTCGTGCAAAGTGCGCTGGGCGCGCGGCGACAGGCTGGCGAATCCCTTGCCGCTGCGGGTATCGGGCGTCGCGAGCAGGCCGGGCTGACGGGCTTCCAGGCGCACGATGGGCTTGCGGCCCGGCGTGTTTCCCTTGCCCGCGTTCGGCTGAGGCGCTCCCTGACTGGCCTGCTGCTGCATTTGCTGTTGCTGTTGCTGCTGCTGCCGCTGCATCGCCTGCTGAACCTGACTTGCCGCCTGCCCCAACTGTTTCAGCGCCTCGTCTTGATTGCTCTGCGGCGGCTGGCCGGTCTCCTTACGGCTCAATTTCTGCTGCGCCTGCTCCATCTGCCCGGTCGCATTGCGGATCGCCTGCGCGGCTTCCGGCAGTTCTTCCAGCGCGTCCGCTGCGCTTTCGGCGATGCCGCGCGCTTCCTGCTCGCCGTCCGCTAAACTGGCCGCTTCCCGTTCCTGCGCCGGGTCAAGGGCGTGGTCTTTGTTACGCATCCGAGCCGTATCCAGCGCGCCGGTATCCTGCCGCAACTGCTGCTGCAAGCCCCGCGCCAGCATCAGTTCGCCCAAAGCCGCTGCCGCCTGCGCCTGCTGGGGCGACGTGGCGCCTTCCGGCTTGTTCTGCGACGCGCTCTGCGCCTGCGACGCGCTTTCATTCTGCTGCTTCAGGGCCGACGCGATGGTTTCGAGGGAGCGGGCGGCGCGATCCTGGGCGCGCTGCGTTTCCGCGTCCGTGACGGGCTGATCGCGGCGCAGGTTCTCGGTCGCCGGTTTCATCTGGCGGGACGCCATTCGCAGCGCCTGCTGAAAGGCCAGCGAGGGAAATCGCTGGGCCAGATTGCGGGCCTCGCGCTCGTTCAGTTCCTGCCGCAGTCCCAATTGCCGCAATTCGTTTTCCGCGTTGCTGTCGAGCGCGCCTTTTTTTCGGGCCGCGTCGAGTCGCGCCGTCACGCTTTGCAGGCCGCGCTCTACGCGCGCCAGCCGCTCCACCCGCGCCTGCATTTCCGCGGCGATTTGCTGCTGACGTAATTGCTGGGCTGCGTTCGCCGCCTGCTGCGCCGCTTTTTCCAGCTGCTGGGCGGCGTTCTGCGCGGGCTGCTTCGCCGACTGCGGGCTGTTCTTGTCGAGCTGCTGACCGGCCTGAGACAAACTTTTCTGCGCGGCCTGAGCGTTTTGCTGCGCGCCAGGCGCGTCCCGCAGGTTGGCCTGGGCCTTCCCTGCCGCTTCCTGAAGGCCGCGCTCCTGCTGCGCCAGTTTCTGCCGCGCCTGGGCATCCGGGTTTTTGGCGATCTGCTCGCTGGCGTCGCGCTGCCGCTGCGCCAGTTCGCGCAGTTTTTCCGCCGCCTGCTCTAATCGCTCCGCTGCGGTCGGCGGGGCTTCGGGCGCGGTCTGACCGCTGGCTTTGGCGAGCGCGTCGGCGGCTTTCTGAAGCGCCTGCGCCGCCTGACTTTGGGGCGAGGCGGCATTCTGCGGCTCGCCGCGCTGCAGCGAATTCTGGGCCTGCTTCTGCCGCGCCCCGACCTGCGCCTGCTGCAACGCCTGCGCGGCCTGACGCATCGCTTTGGCGACCTCGCTCTGCCCGCGCTCCTGCATCGCCTGGGCCGACTGCGCTAACTGCTGCTGCAAGCGGCGTGTCGCCTCGCCGGTCTGGGCCTGCTGACGACGCGCCAGTTCCAGGCTGTCGCGCTGCTCCGGGGTGGGCGGCTGACCGGGCGAACGGGTCTTCAGGTCGCGGGCGATGGCCGCCGTCTGACCGGCAAGGCGGGCCTGCTCCAGCGCCAGCCGTTTCGCTTCCTCGGCCAGCTGCTCGACGGACTGGCCGCGCGCGACGGTCTGCTGCGCCTGGGCCAGGGCGCGCTGAATTTCGGCCTGCGCGCGGGCCGCCTGCGCCAGATTCGACGCGGCCTTTGGCGTCTGGGCTTTGGCAATTGTGTCGGCGGCCTGGGGCATCTTTTGCTGCGCGAGGGCTTGCAGGGATTGCGCGGCCTGTTCGCGCCGCGCGCGTTCGGAATTCGTGGCGAGGTTGTTGTTTTCCAACTGCGCCGTCGTTTGCGCTATGCGCTGCGCCGTAGATTGGGCTTCCTGCGCCAGCGACCGCTGCATTTCCTGCGCCCGGTTGACGGTCGCCCGGTCGAACTTCGCCTGCGCCGACCTGACCAGTTTCTGCGCCTCGGTTTGCCGCTGCCGCAGGCCGGTCAGGGCGCGCGACTCTTCGTCCAGCTGCTCTTTGAGCCGCCGCTGCATTTCCAGCAGGCTGACAACGCGAATGCGGTACGCGGCGGAATGCGCGACATGCGGGCCGTGCAGGGTATCGCTGTCGAAGGCTCGCACCTCGTAGCGCAGGGTATCGCCCAATTTCGCGCCCGCGCTGGCGATGCTCCACCTTACTGCGGCGTCCGCCTGCGGCGCTCCGTTCGGGCCGGGCAGGGCGAGCGCGCCCTGCGCCACGCTTTTGCCGTCCGGATCGGAACTGCCCCCGCGCGCCTGGTAACCCGACGCGCCGCGCAGCTTGTCGTAATTCAGGGTCATGCGGGCCACGCCGTAATCGTCGCTGGCGTGCGCCACGAGCGGCAGGCTGCCATCGGGAACCAAATCCATGTCGGTGGCGGGGCGGTTGATCTGAACGGTCGGGGGCTGGTCGGGCAGGGCGTGAATTTCGTAGCGCGGCGCGGCGGGATTGTTGAAACCGTGCGTGTCCGTCAGGTCGAGACCGTAACTGCCGTCTTTCCAGACTGCCAGCCGCCCGAACGTCTGGTCGCCCTGGACGCGCCATGCCCCGGCCTGCCGGTTGTCGAGCCGCAAATTCGCGCTTTGCAGCGGCTTGTTGGCCTTTGCCGCCACGTCAACGTTCGTGCCGACGGGCGCGGCGATAGCCCCCGTCGATTCCGGCAGAAGCTGGTCGGGACGATGCAGGTAAGCGGGGAAATGCAGGGTCAGGCGGGCATTCAAGAGCGTCGGGCGGTCTTCCACGAGAACGCGGCGCTCGTTGGAGCGGCCATCATTGGCGCTGGCCGCGAGCGTAAGGCTCTGCGCGAGCGCGGGGAAACGGTATCGAAAGCGGCGCGCTTCGCCGTCCTTTTCATTTGCGCCGTCAACTCCGTTCGTCCGCGCCGCGCCGGGGGCCGTCTTATCGCCCGCGCGAACCGGAGTCGGATTCGTCAGCGTCGCGGTTTTCCACTCGCCCGCCCGGTCGCTGTCGAGGCGGTAGCGCAGCGTGCAGCGGTCGGGCGCTCCGCCGCGCGTCGTGACGGTCACGCCCACGCCCGCGCCGCGCGGCAAGAGATTGGCGTCCGGGGTCAGCCAGACGCGGGTAAGAGCGAACGGGGCGATGTCGGCGCGCGGGTTCGCCATGCGTTCCAGCCAGACCCGGAACGCCCCCGGCGCGGCGACGTAATCCGCGCCTGCGGCCAGAACGGTCAGCGCCGCGATCAGCAGGGCGCTGCGAAGCGGGCCGAAGCCGACCGCGCGGCGAAAATCGAGATTGGCTGCGGCCTGCCGCGTCTCCTCGATGAGCGAACCGGCGAGCGAGCGGGAAAAGCCTGGGCTGCCGCCGCCAACTCCGGGCGCGGACGCGGCGTAAGCGGGCGTCAGGTCAATCGTGGTCAGCAGGCGCTCGCGCAGGACAGGGTAGCGGCGCTCCACCTGCGCGGCCAGCAGGCTGTCGGGCAGGGCGCGCAGGCCGATCCACGCCGCCGCGATTGCCAGTCCCGCCAGACCGCCCGCGCCCGCGACCAGCCGCCACGTTTCCCGCGCCGAAGCCGACAGTATCCAAACCCGGTCGGCGTGATAACAGACGAGAGCCAGCGCTGCCAGCGCCGCGAACAGCCAGGCCGTCGCGCCCAAAAAACGGGTCGCGCGCCACCAGCGCCGCGTTCCGGCCAACTTTCGCCGCAGCGGTTCGGTTTCCTGTGTCATCCGCGTCTTGCCCTCGCCATTTCGGTTCGCCGTGTTTTGCGCCGCGCTGTTTTCAGGAACGCGGCGGCAAGTTGCGCGGCGAATGCCTCGCGTTTCCTCGAAATTCTAACCGAACGCCAACCGGATTCCATTTGGGGAATGCGGGTTAGACGCCGCGCCTTGCCAAAAGTTACGGAAGGGTTCGGTCGCCGCCGCCCCTTCCGTTCCGCCAATGCCTCTATAATTCGGCGCGCGTTCGGCGACTCCTCTTTGTCCTGGGTTGGGCCAGTCTGCGAGCGGCGACGAAATGAATTTCTTCGCTTTGTGGCGTTCCGCCGTGTGTCCTTCGGACACGCAAGTCAGCAAAGATCAACGCTATCCGCATTGGCCCCTCTCCTTCGTCAGGAGAGAGGTTGGGGTGAGGTGAATTTCTAGGCTGCCGAGCGAAGAAATTCATTTCGTTGCGCCAAACTGCGAAAAACTCCCACACCCCTTAATCCTCCACAACGTCGCGAATACGCCGCTCCAATTTCTCCAAATCCAGCCCGCCCTCGTCGCGCGCGATGCGGCGAAC
>JBBRNU010000179.1:0-7754 GCA_038230115.1 Chthonomonadales bacterium
AGCGATACCGAGCCGTACCCGGTTGTGGTCGCCGCTCTGAACGCGCTGGGCAAAATGGACACGGCGGGCAATCTCGACGTATTCCGGCATCAGGTCGGCGCAAAGTCGCTGAACGACCGTCTGGCGAGCGTGTCCGTGAACATCCTCAATACGGCCAGTCTGGACGCTTCGGCCCCGATTCTGGTGGCGGCGACTTCGGCGAAACATTCGTCTACGGCGCGCATGAATGCCGTCAGCGCGCTGGGCAAAGTGGCTCTGACCGACGAGGCCGTCAATGCCAGCCTGCGCCCGCTGTTGCAGGAGACGACCAATCCGGGCCTGCAGGAGGAGACGGCCCGGACGCTGAAAAACCGCAAAGACAAGGGCGCGCTGCCCCTCCTGCGCGACCTGGCCGCCAACGCCAGCGCGACCGAGGACGTGCGCGCCGCCGCCAAAGACGCCGTGGACGCGCTGGACGCGAAGTAGACTATCACGGTTCGGGTGCGCGGAGTTGTGAAAACCCGTCAGCATTGCCGGGGCTTTTATCGCCCCGGCAATGCCGCCCGAACAATAAGCGTGGCGATGAAGCGGCCTGCCAACGATTGGGACATTGGGCGGCTATCGAAATTCGCGTCTTGGGAAGCCGCTCATGCAGAACAAAACCGCGTTCAGCGGCTGGATAGAAACGGGCAAGTATCTGGCCGTCATCGTCGAGAGCAGTGTCGCTATCCAGTGTCTTCCCGGCAAATTCAACCTCAGGGTTGCGTTCGGCTTGCTGGGAACTGGCATTGTCTTCGATGCAATATCGTTATTCTATCGGGTTCTGACACTGGTAACGGGTCGGTTTTCGTCCGGCTTTCCGCTGATCGGCTTGATTTTTTACTTTTGGTTCACGCTGGCCTCGCATTTTTCGCTGGTCGCGCCGCATGAAACCGCGCCGGGACGCCTGCTAGCTTACAAGATGGCGGACTTCGCGCTTTTGGCAGGCTTGCACGGATTGATTCATTTTCGGTCGCAAAAAAGGCCGTCGCGCGTGGTGTAACCTTCCGCCTGCCGTAGAATAATGACTGACCAAGATAAGGAACGCTTGAAACGCTGCCCGTTCTGGCTTGAGCAGCCAGAGAGATTTGAGGCCGTCCTGCGTATTCTTTATGGCTATGATCCCGTTGGCGTCTGCTTCCCCGACAATCCCCGTCGGTCGACAGAATACGCGCCCGAAGTCAACACCATTCTGCCGCGCCTGAAGGAAGCCGCAGCGGTTGCCGACATGCGGCGGGTTGTGTACGAAGAATTTGTGCGGTGGTTTGACGCGAGCGCAAAAAATATCGAGCGGTACGATTGGATCGCCGCCGATATATGGGAACTTCTGGTTTCATCCAGCCAGACGGCCTGATGCGGCATGACAGCGTTCGCCGCGCGGAGGAAGCCCGGTGGAAAACAATTTTAACAGCGTCATTCCGCTGCTTCTGGTTTCCGATGTTGCCGAAACCGTCGCCTATTATCGCGACGTGCTGGGCTACAGCGTCAGCCAAAAAGGGGATGACTGGGGTTCGGCCCTGCGCGGAAAGGCCAACTTCTATTTCGGCAGGGCGGAAGGCGTAATTCACTCCGCCTCCTGCTTTGTGTTCGTGGACGAGGTGGACGCCCTCTGCGCGGCGTTTCGCGCGAACGGGGCGACCATTGCCGAGGAGCCTGAGAACAAGCCCTGGGGGTTCCGGCAGTTCACGCTCGAAGACCTGAACGGGCATCGTTTCCACTATTTCCGCTTCGCTGACGGCGTAGAATAGTCTATTCAATTCCAGTTCGCTCACGAAAAGACCTGGCGTTCATGACCAACCAGCAATTTGCGTTCCTGCTCTACATTGCCGCTTCGATAATGCTTCTGTGCAGCGGCATGTTTTTCTACAGAGCATGGCAGGAAAGAGTCCATCCGCAAGCAGGCAAACCCGCCAGCCCAATAACGTGGCTGCTCATGGCGATCGGTTGCGTTTTGGCAGCGGTTGAAATTTGCCTCGCAGGAAACAGCATCTATGTTCCTCAAGCGCAAAGGCCAATTCGTGCGGTCTTTGTGTTGCTGATGGGTGTGGTTGCCTTCTGCAGCGCCGCCGTGATCAAACTTTTGCACACGTCTCGGCAATCCAGGCGGCTTCTGGAAAGCAAAAGCGAAATCTTTTGAGGCGTCAAAGCGTTCAATTATTGCTTGCGGCGGACGTAAGGGTTGTCGTACAGAATTTCCGTGCGCCGCTGGCCTTGATCGTCGGGCGGCGTGATTGGTTGCTTGGAGGAAGGCGTTTGTGAGATACGGTTTCCTGGTTCTGGCTTCTCTCGCGGCGGCGCTCCTGCTCCGTTTCCACGCCGATGGGCTGACCGGGCAATCGCCGCCGGAACGCAAACGCGATGCGGCTGTCACGAATGGCTGGGCCGAAATTCGGGTTGTGGACGCGGTCACGGGGCGGGGCGTGCCGCTCGTCGAACTGGAAACGGTGAACGGCCTGAAGTTTGTCACCGACAACGCCGGTCGGGTGGCGTTTCAAGAGCCGGGACTCATGGGCCGGGAAGTTTTCTTTTTTGTCCGCAGTCATGGGTACGAGACGCCGAAGGACGGGTTCGGCTTTGCGGGCGTCCGCGTCACTCCGCGAACCGACCAGCCCGCCGTAATTTCGATCACGCGGCAGAACATCGCCGAACGATTGTGTCGGCTGACCGGCGAGGGGCAATATCGGGACAGCCTGCTGCTGGGATACAAGCCGCCCCTCGCCGCAGCGCCCCATCCGGGTCTGGTAGCCGGGCAGGACTCGATTGAAGCGGCAATCTATCGCGGCAAGGCGTACTATTTCTGGGGCGACACCCTGCGGATGGAATACCCGCTCGGGTTGTACCGCACGGCAGGCGCAACCGCCGCCGCGCCTGACCCGAACGACCCAAAGTCCGACCCGGCCAACGGTATCGCGTTCGACTATTTCACGAACCAGAAAACCGGCTTCGCCCGCGCCATGATGCCCCTGCCGGAACGCCCCGAAGGGGTGATCTGGATAAACGCCGTATTCGTCGCGCCCGACGAAAAAGGGACGGGCAGGCTGATCGGCCACTACTCGCGGCGGAAGGAGCTGGCGGAGGAATACGAGCAGGGTATCGCCGTATTCGACGACAACAGGGGCGTCTTCGAGTCCGTCCAGCGCCTGCCGCTGACGGAAATGTGGCGGCGACCGAGCGGACACCCTATTCTCTATGAAGAGGGCGGCGTCAAGTGGGCGCTGTTCGGCAGCCCCAACCCGAACGTGCGGACGCCCGCTACCCTGAAAGACGCGCTCGACCCGGCCCAATACGAGGCGTTCACCTGTGCCCGGCCCGCCCGCGACGGCAAGCCGGTCGCGCCGAATTTAGGAGCCGATGGCAAACCGGTGTGGCGGTGGCAGAAAGCCTTGCCGCCGACCGACTCGAAGACCGAATATCAGTGGGTAAAGAAGGGGCTGCTGAAGGCTGAGTACGCCCGCTTCTGCCCGGCGGACGCTTCGGCTCTGTCTGACCGGATAGAATTGCACAGCGGGTCGGTGCAGTGGAATGCGTATCGCAAACGGTGGGTGTTGGTGGTCGGGCAGATTGGCGGCAAGGCGTCTTTTCTGGGCGAAGTGTGGTACGCCGAGGCGACCGACCCGACCGGCCCGTTTCCTGTCGCCGTAAAAATAGTGACTCACGACCGGCAGACCTTCTACAATGTGTGTCATCACCCGTTTCTGGATCGCGACGGGGGGCGGACAATCCATTTCGAGGGGACGTATACCAACGCTTTTTCCGGGAACCCGGAGAAAACCCCGCGCTACAACTACAATCAAGTGTTGTACCGGCTCGACCTGGACGCGGAAGCCCTGCGCGCCGCCCGTGTGAAGTGACAGCGGAGTTGCAGGGCGCATGAGAACGCCCGCCTCGACGCCGCGCTGAACCAGCAGGATATAACAAGGTTTCGGGAGTTCACGGTTCCCTTGAATTCGTTGGGCAACCTACTGCCTCCTTTGTTGTTGAACCGCTGCCAAGCCGTGCTCCTATCGGAAACGATGTAGCAGGATCAGTCTTGCTCAGTGTTGAACTAGCGTACATGAACCTTTTGGACGCGCCTGAAATATCGCTTCACGAAACGTTTTCGCCCGACCAGCCGCTTTCCATGCTCAATGCGGAGACGCTGGAAGCCTGCGGCAGTCTGCCGAAAGAGTTTTTCTCGCTTATTATTACCTCGCCTCCCTACAACATTGGCAAGCAGTACGAAAAGCAGGTAATGCTCGACCAGTACCTCGACTCCCAAAGGCAAATCATCGAGAAGCTCGTTCCGCTGCTAAAGCCAACCGGAAGCCTTTGCTGGCAGGTCGGCAACTATGTGGACGGTGGCGAAATCTTTCCGCTCGACATATTTTTTTATCCCCTTTTCCGTGATTTGGGGCTGAAATTGCGAAACCGCATCGTCTGGCATTTCGAGCATGGACTCCACGCTTCGCTTCGCTTTTCCGGCAGATACGAAACGCTCCTCTGGTTCACCAAATCCGACGACTATGTTTTCAATCTCGACGCCGTGCGCGTTCCTTCCAAATATCCCGGCAAACTCCACTTCAAGGGCGATAAGAAAGGCAGTCCGAGCGGCAACCCCCTGGGGAAGAACCCTTCCGATTTCTGGCAGGCGCTCGCCGAAGAGTGGGAAGAGGGCGTCTGGGAGATACCCAACGTTAAAGCGAACCACTGCGAAAAGACGGCGCATCCCTGTCAATTTCCCGTAGAACTTGTGGAACGCTGTGTTCTGGCGTTGACCAACGAGGACGATTGGATTTTAGACCCGTTTGCAGGCGTGGGCAGTTCGCTGATCGCCGCCGCCAAGTGGAAACGCCGCGCGGTCGGCATTGAACGTGACCCTGAGTTTTGCCGTATCGCAAAGGAAAGAGTGGCTGACCTCCGCGCAGGCAAACTCAAGTTACGTCCCTTAGGCAAGCCGGTTCACGTTCCAACAGGCCGCGAAAAGGTCGCGCAGATGCCGCTTGAATGGCTGGAAAAGAGCGGTGAATCGGCTTGATCATCGCGGCGCGGTATTCGTTCAACGGCGGCGCGGAAGCCGTAACGCAAAGGTATCCGCATTTGCTTACGGAGGTGGAAGCGGCGATTGCTTCCGTAGAGGCAGAGCGCCATCGCGTCAAGGAAAGCAAAGAAAAAACTATGCTGGGACAAATGCTCTACAGTCCCGTCTCGTTGAACGCCGCCATTAAAAAGCATCTTGTCGCCGCTGGCTGGCAGAATAAGCGCGTCGAATGCCGTTACTCTACGGAGTACTACACGGAAAACTACAAAAGCGTCGTGACGGAAAATGTTGGGTTCCGCGACATGGATTTCGTCAAGGAAAAACTGGGCGTTGAAATTCAATTCGGCAAGTATTCGTTCATGGTTTATAATGTCGCGGCGAAGATGACGATTTTCCGCAATCTTGGTCATATAGATGTTGGCGTAGAGGTGGTTCCCGTAAAGCAGTTTGCGCTGCAAATGAGTTCCGGCGTCTCTTACTTCGAGCAGTTCACCTGGGATTTGGAGCAGCGCGGCATTTCCAACATTGACGTTCCCGTTCTCATCCTGGGCATAGATAGCGAAACGGGTACGGAAGGAAAACGGCCTCGCAAGCGAATTGTCAAAACCGCAGCCGTTGACGCCGCTCCGCTTCCTGATGGTTCAGAACCTGACAACAAGGGGGCGGCGTAGAACCAAGAGGGGCAAGCAGCGAAACAACGCTGGGCGCGTAACAGGACGTTTCCCTCCTTGATTTCGTCCTCTACTCTGCCCGCTCAGGCAATTGTTCCATCCGAAGCGGCGCTGCTTATCGCGTCTTCCATATCCGCGCGATACAATGCCGCCGGAACCTCCTCCAGAGTGGTCAAGCCAGGCGCGGGCAATAGAATAAGATGGCTGGAGCGGCGGGTTTCGGTAAACGCTTCTTGCGCGGAAGCGTCAGGGCCGTCCGTATCGGAGACAACGACCCGCAACCGCGTTTCCGGTTTGAGGGGCAGCGCGTTCAATCGCTGTAGCGCTTCCGCAAATGTCCCTTCCGGTATTTGAGTTTCTATAGCCGTTCCTTTCGCCAGAAAAAAGCGCCTGCGTTTCTCTTCTCACTATATCGCAGAAGCGAATTGGCGGCATGGAAAATCGGTCTTCCAAAATGCAGTCCGAAGGATTCATGCAATGAGAACATATGAACATTTGACCGACGAACAGGTGGAACAGTTTTTGACGCGCGGGCATGTCGTCCTGCACGACTGTTTTTCGCCGGAGTTTGCCAAAGCGTGGACGGATCGCGCCTGGGTTCGGCTGGGATACGACCCGAACGATCCGCAAACCTGGGCCAAAGAGCGGGTGCATATGCCTGCGATGGAAACGGTCGAGGTCAAGACGTTCGCGCCGAAAGTCTGGAACGCGGCCTGCGAACTGCTCGGCGGCGAGGCCCGCGTGCGGCAGCCCTACAAATTCAGCGACGCCATGATCGTGAATCTGCGCGAAGGGGCCGACCGGCCCTGGCGGGCGCCCTCGGCGCAAACCCCCGGCTGGCACAAGGACGGCGATTTCTTCCGCCACTTCCTGGACAGCCCCGAACAGGGCTTGCTTACACTCGTCCTCTGGTCGGACGCCGCCCCGCACGGCGGCTCCACGTTCGTGGCCTGCGACTCGGTTCCGGTCATCGCCCGCTATCTGGCCGCGCGCCCCGAAGGGGTTCTGCCTAACGACTACGGCTTCCAGACGCTGGTTCAGGAATGCCATGACTTCATGGAAGCGTCCGGCAGGCTCGGCGACGTGCTGCTGCTGCACCCGTTTATTTTGCACGCCTCCTCGCAAAACGCCCTGCGCCAGCCGCGCTTCCTGACCAATCCCCCGATCACGCTGCTGGAACCCATGCAGTTCAATCGGGACGACCCCGACGATTTTTCGCTCGTGGAGCAGGCCATTTTGCGCGGCCTGGGCGTTCCTCGTCTGGATTATCGCCCGACCGCGCCCCGCGAGCGCGTCACGCCGCCGCGCGTCCTGCGCGAACAGCAGGTCATCGCCGAAGAAAAAGCGCGTCTGCAGCAGGCGGGCCTCGTCTGAGCGGCGTCCCAAAACGGAAGCGCGAAGCGAGCCGAACCCTGCGCGGCTTCCGAGAGCAGTCCGGCCTCGCGACGCCTCCGGGAGCGGACGGCGAAACGGGCGGGCCTCCAGTTTTCGGGGCTGTCGGACGATAATCAGCGACATGCCCGAATCGCTGTCACCAATGCAAATCGCCGCGCGGTCTTCGGCAGACCAGGCCGATCCGCCCCCGCCGTCTTCCGGCGCGGACGCCCGCTTCGAGGAACTCACGACCGAGTTTCTCGCCGCGCAGTACGCCGCCCGCCCGGTCATGGCGACCGCGATGGGCGTGTCGGACTACGACGCGCATCTGGACGATTTCAACCGTTTCGCCATTCGCGACGACGGTCAGCGCGTCCGGGCGTATTTGCACGCCATTGACAAAATTTCTCTTTCCACGCTTGCCTTTGAAAACCGCCTGGATTACCGTATGGCCCGCAGCGACGCGCAAATGACGCTGATCGCCCTGGAACAGCGGCGCTGGCCGGAACGCAACCCCCTGCGCTACCTCGAAATCATTTTCGCCGGTCTGTTTTCGTTGCTGGATGGCGAGAAGGACAGCCTGGAACCGCGCGCCGTTGGCCTGCTCGGTCGCCTGAAAGCCGTTCCCGACGCCCTCGCCGACGCCTGCCGTAATCTGAAAGCCCCGCCCCGTC